>JANNXL010000462.1:0-13897 GCA_031409575.1 Hyphomicrobium sp. | reverse complement strand
CAAAATGGCAGAGGAAAAAACGCGGCTCTGGAAGCAGTTTGGCGGCTGGTGCGCCATCAAGGATTGGCATCCCGCGATTGCAGCATGCGAGGAGAGCAAGGAGGGCGAGGCGCAGTTCCGCACCTTAACGCTCAAGGACGGCGGCAAGATCAAGGAAAAGCTGCTTGAGATGACCGGCGACCGTTACAAGTATGCGATTATCGAGAGCCCGTTACCGGTCAAAAACTACGAAGCGCAGTTTGCGCTCACGCCCGATGACGATGATCTCGACGAGATCAATTTTGCTTGGTCGGCGGTGTTCGATCCAGAAGGCAAGCCTGACAAAGAAGCCCGCGACGTCATAGATGGAATTTTTAAAGCAGGGCTCGACAACATCAAAATCATGACAGGCAGCAAAGACGACAACGACAACGACAAGAAAAAGTAACACTTCCCGGCAGCTGATAACCTAGACAATAAAAACGCCCCGGAGGAAAACCTCGCGGGGCGTTTTTTATTTCTCAACCGCTCGATGTAAGTGCCTCAGGCGTTGGCTTCCTGCGCGTTCTTCATCTCTTCATGGCGGGCTTTGTCTTCCTTGCCCTTGGCCGCGACGTCACGATCAACAAGCTCGATCACAGCGCGTGGGGCACTGTCCCCGTAGCGGAAGCCGGCCTTCAGCACGCGCGAATAACCGCCGTTGCGGTCTTTGTAGCGCGGGCCGAGCACGTCAAACAGTTTCTTGGCCATGTCTTCGTCGCGCAGACGTGACGCAGCCAAGCGCCGCGAATTCAGATCGCCGCGCTTTGCCAGAGTGATGTACTTGTCGATGACGCGCTTCAAATCTTTGGCTTTGGGGAGCGTCGTGATGATCTGCTCGTGCTTGATTAGCGCCGCTGCCATGTTGGAGAACATCGCTTGACGATGGCCTGCATGACGGCCAAAGCGCCGTCCTAACTTTCCGTGTCTCATTGTCTTAGCTCTTTACCCTTGAGGTTGTATGATGTGCGGACTTCTTTGGTTCCGCTTGTTGTTAGGTGAGTGGTGAGTGGTGAGTGTTCAGTCGCCAGTGGGAAGTGAGAAACGTTAAATCGTATCGCCCACGTACTGCTGACCAATCACCAATGACCCTCTTAGTACTGATCCTCGAAGCGCTTTGCGAGTTCTTCGATGTTGTCCGGTGGCCAGTTGGTGACTTCCATGCCGAGATGGAGGCCCATCGCAGCCAGAACTTCCTTGATCTCGTTGAGCGACTTGCGGCCGAAGTTCGGCGTGCGCAGCATTTCTGCTTCCGTCTTCTGGATCAGATCGCCGATGTAGACGATGTTGTCGTTCTTCAAGCAGTTGGCCGAACGCACAGAAAGTTCGAGTTCGTCTACCTTTTTGAGCAGCGCCGCGTTGAACGACAGTTCCGGATGAACCTTTTCTTCGGTTGGCTTCTTAGGCTCTTCGAAGTTGATGAACACCGCAAGCTGGTCCTGCAGAATGCGAGCGGCGAGCGCAACAGCATCTTCTGCCTTTACCGAGCCATCCGTCTCAACCGACATTGTTAGTTTGTCATAGTCGAGGATTTGACCTTCGCGCGTGTTCTCAACCTTATACGAGACCTTCTTAACCGGGCTGTACAGGCTGTCGACTGCAACAAGGCCGATCGGGGCATCATCCGGGCGGTTCCGGTCGGCGGCGACATAGCCCTTGCCGAGATCCGCCGTGAATTCCATGCGCACGGATGCGCCTTGGTCGAGATGGCAGATGACATGCTCTGGGTTCAGAATATCAACGTCTGAACCGGCTTCGATATCGCCAGCCTTGACGGGACCGGCACCCTCCTTCTTCAGCACCATGCGCTTGGGGCCTTCCGAATGAAGGCGGATCGCAACTTCTTTGATGTTGAGAATGATGTTCGTGACGTCTTCACGCACGCCGGGAATCGACGAGAACTCGTGCAGCACACCGTCGATCTGAACCGACGTAATGGCTGAGCCTTGCAGCGACGACAGCAGCACGCGGCGCAGCGCGTTGCCGAGCGTCATGCCAAAGCCGCGCTCAAGCGGTTCAGCCACGACGGTCACAGAGCGCGTGCGATCACGGCCAGCCGTGATTTGCAATTTGCCCGGCTTAATCAGGTCTTGCCAGTTTTTCTGAAGAATATTGCCCACGTTTGGCCTCTCAAGGGGTTGGGGAAGCGGCCTCGCCCGAACGCCGCATTCCCGGTCACCACACAGTTCTCAGCATTGAACCCGCGGGGCAGCGGGTAGCAAAAAGTCTTGTTTGCGCGCGGCGCCCTCGCTGCGGCGCGCGCAAGGAAATTAAACGCGGCGGCGCTTGCGCGGCCGGCACCCGTTGTGCGGAATCGGCGTTACGTCGCGGATCGACGTGATCTGCAAGCCAACCGACTGCAAAGCGCGAAGCGCTGATTCACGGCCCGAACCGGGGCCCGTCACTTCGACTTCCAAAATCTTAACGCCGTGCTCCATCGCCTTCTTGCCGGCGTTTTCAGCTGCCATCTGGGCTGCGAACGGCGTCGACTTGCGCGAACCTTTGAAGCCCATAGTGCCTGAAGACGACCATGAGAGCGTGTTGCCCTGAGCGTCGGTGATTGTGATCATGGTGTTGTTGAACGTCGAGTTCACATGAGCAACACCGGAGGTGATGTTCTTTTTCTCGCGCTTGCGGACCTTGGCGCGGCCCTTTTCTGCTTCTTTTGCCATTGTGTCTCAAACTCCTCGCGGCCCCGTGCACAGGGCCAAAACATGCTGGTCTTTGGCGTGTGATCCTTGCCGCCTGGAAACGTCCAAGACTGGAACGCATTCAGCAGGCAAGGTTCGAAACTAGGAAGCCTTCTTCTTGCCGGCGATGGGCTTGGCTTTGCCCTTGCGTGTGCGCGCGTTGGTGTGTGTGCGCTGGCCGCGAACCGGAAGGCCCTTGCGGTGACGCAGACCGCGGTAGCAGCCGAGGTCCATGAGGCGCTTGATGTTCATTGCGACTTCGCGGCGAAGATCACCTTCAACGACGAAATCGCGGTCGATCGCTTCGCGGATTTGGAGAACTTCCGCATCCGTCAGCTGGCTGACGCGGCGATCCGCGGGGATGCCGACCTTTGAACAAATCTGCTCGGCGAATTTGGCACCAATGCCGTGGATATACTGAAGCGCGATAACAACGCGCTTTTGGGTCGGGATGTTCACACCAGCAATACGAGCCACGTCATTCTCCTAAAGTCATCAAATCTTCGCACTTGGCTGATCGAACTGGGCTGATCTTAAGATAGCCCGCGTTGTCTGCCGTCAGTTAGTCTCTCGCTAAGTGCGCGGCCATGCGATGCGATAACGCAAAACAAGACCGGCTCCCGGCGTTTGCTTCGGGCGGGCCAATCTTGAACAGGTCGCGTCTTAAAAACACGCCGTTCTAGCTTGGCCGCCCTGGGCCGTCAACCATTAGTCCCAGCGCCGGGGCCTGCGTTTTTGACGCTGGCAAGCACGGTTTCAATTTCCCGGCCAACCTGGTCGATGGCAGCCATGCCATTCACAGGCCGCAACTTCCGGTAGGCATGATAGTAACCAATCAACGGCGATGTCTCACGGTAGTATGCCATCAGCCGCGACTTTAAGGCGTCGGCATTGTCGTCGGCCCGGACGGTCCCGCCCGCAGCCAGTGTCTCGTTCGCGCGGGTCTCAATGCGAGACACTAAAACCTGGTCGTCGACCCGGAATTCAATGACCGCATCCAGATCTTTACCCTTCGCAGCAAGCAGGCTCCCCAGAGCGTCGGCCTGCTGGAGAGTGCGCGGGAAACCATCCAGGATGAAGCCTTTGGCGCAGTCTGGCTGCTCAATACGCTCCGCAATAATGCCAATCACAATGTCATCCGAGACGAGATCGCCAGCTTTCATAACTGCGTCTGCCTTGCGCCCAATCTCGGTGCCAGCCTTCACGGCTGCGCGCAGCATGTCTCCTGTCGACAGCTGCACCAGCCCATGCTTGGCAACAAGGGTTTGTGCCTGCGTTCCCTTGCCAGCACCCGGCGGCCCCAGAAGGATGAGGTTCATCGCCGCCCCTTGTTGTTGGTCGCGCCACGCAGCTTGGCCTTCTTGATCAGGCCTTCGTACTGGTGCGCCAACAGATGGCTTTGAATTTGAGCAACGGTATCCATCGTCACGCTGACCGCGATCAGTAGCGACGTACCGCCGAAGTAGAACGGCACTGCGGCGTAAGAGATCAGGAACTCCGGCAAGACGCAAACCGCTGCGAGATAAAGAGCACCGACTACCGTGATGCGGGTCAAAACATAGTCTAAGTATTCGGCGGTTTTATCACCCGGACGAATTCCGGGAATGAACCCGCCGTGCTTGCGCAGATTGTCGGCCGTGTCCTTCGGGTTGAAAACAACGGCTGTGTAGAAGAAGGCGAAGAACACGATGAGCAGCACGAAGGTCAGCATGTGCAGGGGCTGCCCCTGCCCCAGTGAGGCAACCATTGAATTCAGCCACGAGGGGCCGCCACCGCCGGACGCAAAGAACTGAGCCGCCGTGATCGGCAACAACAGCAACGACGACGCGAAGATTGGCGGGATCACGCCCGACGAATTGAGCTTCAGCGGCAAGTGCGAAGATTCACCTTGCGACATGCGGTTGCCCATTTGCCGTTTTGGGTACTGGATCAATAGCCGCCTTTGAGCGCGTTCGATGAACACGATGGCGGCAACAACAAAGAGCATGAGTGCAAGCAGCGCCACAAGCAACACGGGTGAAATGGCCCCGGTTCTCGACATTTCAAATAGGCCGACGAGCGCTGAGGGCAACCCCGCCACGATACCGGCAAAGATGATCAGCGAAATCCCGTTGCCGACGCCGCGCTGCGTGATTTGCTCCCCGAGCCACATCAGGAACATGGTACCGCCGACAAGCGTCACGACAGTTGACACGCGGAAGAACCAACCCGGGTCAGCAACGACGGACGACCCGCCCGATTGCGACCCTTCCAATCCGATGGCGATCCCGTAAGCCTGGAAGGTCGCAAGCACGACTGTCAGATAGCGGGTGTATTGATTGATCTGCTTGCGGCCAGCTTCGCCCTCTTTTTTCAGAGCTTCAAGCTGCGGCACCACGGACGTCATCAACTGCAGAATGATCGATGCCGAAATATACGGCATGATGTTCAGCGCAAAAATCGCCATGCGCTCAACGGCACCGCCGGCAAACGTATTGAACATGCCGAGGAGACCGCCCGCTTGCGACTTGAACGCAGCGGCAAACGCAGCCGAGTCGATGCCCGGCAACGGAATGAAAGTGCCAAACCGGTAAACCAGCAATGCACCCAGAGTAAACCAGATGCGCTTCTTCAATTCTTCAGCTTTGGCAAAAGCGCCAAAGTTGACGTTGGAAGCAAGCTGCTCGGCAGCGGATACCATATTCAGTGTCTCCGGGCGTGTCCGACTGTGTTCGACACGCTTCGATTAAACCTTCAACAACTGCACGGAGCCTACGCTTTTTCCCTCAGGATCCATTCGCCTTCCACCCCGCCAGCACCGTTTGATATGGGGTGCCGCTCAACTCAATCTAGGGGCGGCGAACAGTTCTGAAAGACTACGCAGTCGCTTCGGCAGCCGGCTTCTTGCCCGAACCGTCCTTCTTGCTGGCCTTTTTGGCAGCGGTCTTCTTGGCCTTGGCTACGTCGGCAGGAAGAACCTTCTTGACGATCAGCTTGATCGAGCCGCCAGCCTTTTCAATCGCAGCTTTGGCTGACGCCGACGCATGGTTGGCTGTCAGGTTGAGCTTCGCTTTGAGGTCGCCGTGACCGAGCACACGCAGGCCATCCTTGGGACGGCGCAAAATGCCAACAGCGATCAGGGCCGCGTTGTCGACATTCTGACCTGCGGTCAGCTTGCCCTCGTCGACGGCTTTCTGCAAAGCCCCCGTATTGATTTCGTTGAAGTGCTCCGGACGCCACTTGTTGAAGCCGCGCTTGGGCAACCGGCGATGCAGAGGCATCTGGCCGCCTTCGAAGCCGCCAATTGCAACACCTGAACGGGCGGTCTGGCCCTTGCCACCGCGGCCGCCTTGCTTGCCGACGCCTGAGCCGATACCGCGGCCGATGCGAACGCGCATCTTGTGTGCGCCGGCGTTATCTTTCAATTCGTTGAGCCGCATGGACCCGTTCTCCTTGACGCGCTTTAATTATTTCAGCGCTATAAATTCCGTCTCAAACCTGCTCTCAGCGTTTGTCTTCAACAACGCGCACCAGATGGGCAATACGATTGATCATGCCGCGCACAGCAGGGGTATCTTCCAGCGTGCGTTTGCGATGCAGTTTGTTGAGTCCCAAACCGATGAGTGTCTCGGTCTGAATTTTGGGCCGGCGGTTGGCGCTAGCGTATTGCTCCACCGTTACCGTTTTTTTGGCAGCCATATCACGTCACCTTCAAATCGAAATGTCTGTTAAGCGTCGGAGCCTGCTTCGGCACCCGTACCCGAACCGTCACGGCGGCGCGAAACGATGTCGGCCACCTTCTTGTTGCGGCGGGCCGCCACAAGACGCGGGCTTTCCTGCACCTTAAGAGCATCAAATGTTGCACGCACCACGTTGTAGGCATTTTTCGAGCCGAGCGACTTGGCAACGACATCGTGCACGCCGAGCATTTCGAACACGGCGCGCATCGAACCGCCAGCGATGATGCCGGTGCCCGGAGGTGCCGAGCGCAGTACATCTTGGCCAGCGCCGTGACGGCCCTCGCTGTCATGATGGAGCGTGCGCGCATCGCGCAGGGGAACGCGCAGCAGATTGCGGCGGGCAGCTTCGGTTGCCTTGCGGATGGCTTCTGGCACTTCACGTGCCTTGCCATGACCAAAGCCGACGCGGCCTTTGAGATCGCCAACGATGACGAGGGCTGCAAAGCCAAAACGCTTGCCGCCCTTCACCACTTTGGCAACACGGTTGATGTGCACGAGCTTGTCGGAGAACTCGCTCTCGACCTTTTCGCGCTCGCGATCGCGTCCGCGCTCTCTTTGGGGTGTGCGTGCCACGGTCTAAAACCCTTCCATTAGAACTTAAGGCCGCCTTCGCGTGCCGCATCTGCAAGCGCTTTCACGCGCCCATGAAAAATAAAGCCGCCGCGATCGAACACGACGTCCTTGATACCAGCCTTTACCGCGCGCTCAGCAACCAGCTTGCCGACAGCCGCCGCAGCGTTCTTGTCAGCGCCAGTCTTGAGCGACGTACGCATGTCTTTTTCAAGCGACGAGGCGGCGGCGATGGTCTTGCCGCCAACATCGTCGATGACTTGCGCGTAGATGTGCTTGCCCGAACGGTGCACCGAGAGGCGTGCGCGTCCCTCGGAGCGGCCCTTCAGCGAGCGGCGCACGCGAGCGCGGCGCTTCTTGAACAATTTGTTGTGCGTGCTCATAGCTGCGGTCCTTACTTCTTCTTGCCTTCCTTGCGGAAGATATATTCGCCCTGATAGCGCACGCCTTTGCCCTGATAGGGCTCGGGTTTGCGCGAGGCGCGGATAACGGCGGCCATCTGGCCAACTGCCTGTCGGTCGGTTCCCGATACCGTGACTATTTCCTGCTTGGCTCCGCCGACTTTCACATCGACGCCGGCCGGAACCTGCAGCACCACATCGTGACTGTAGCCCACGCTGAGGGTGAGCTGATCTTTGCCCTTCATCGACGCCTTGAAGCCCACGCCGTGGATCTCAAGGATCTGCGAGTAGCCATCCGTGACGCCCTTGATCAGGTTGGCAACCATGGTGCGCGACATACCCCACATGGAGCGCGCCTCCTTGGTGTCTTCCTTGATCGTGACTTCAATGCCGTCTGCGGTTTTCTCAACCTTCAGGCAATCGGGTGCCGTGAACGACAGCTCGCCCTTGGGACCTTTGACCTTGACCGTATTGCCGCTCACCGCAGCCGTAACGGCGGCGGGGACGGGAACCGGCTTTTTTCCAATTCGTGACATGGCGTCTTGACTTCCAGGCCTGGCAGTCGAGCCAGACCGTCTCCCTTAGAATACGTTGCAGATAACTTCGCCGCCGACGTTCTCTTCTTTGGCACGCACATCCGACATCACGCCCTTGGGCGTGGACAGGATGGCAACGCCGAGACCGTTGGCAACGCTCTTGATGTCTTTCACCGGCGAGTAAACCCGGCGGCCGGGCTTCGAGACGCGCGTGATTTCCTTGATGGCCGGCTGGCCATTGAAATACTTGAGTTCGATTTCGAACTCAGGCAGGCCACCCTTCTGCTCGATGCGTGCGTAGCCGCGGATGAAACCTTCTTCGGCGAGCGCATCCAGCACGCTGGCGCGCAGCTTGGAGGCAGGCGTCGAAACCTTTGGCCGGCGGCGCATTTGCGCATTGCGGATGCGGGTGAGCATATCGCCCAGGGGATCGTTCATTGCCATGTTTCTTGCCCCTTACCAGCTTGACTTGGTCATGCCGGGCACCAGGCCCTGGCTTGCCAGCTCGCGCAGCTGGTTACGGCACAGTTTCATCTTGCGATAAAAGCCGCGTGCACGGCCGGTGATTTCGCAGCGGTTGCGGATGCGCACCTTCGAGCCGTTGCGCGGCATCTCAGAGAGCTTCAAGCGCGCAGCAAAGCGCTCTTCCGCCGGACGCTTCTGATCGTTGGCCAAGTCCTTCAAGCGCTTGCGCTTGGCGGCATGCTGGGCAACGAGGGCGCGGCGGTGGTTATTCTTTTCGACGGAACTGGTCTTTGCCATGTCTTATCTCCAAAGGCCTTTCGGTATTTCGGGTGAAGTGCCGAGGTCCTCTAGCTGCGGAAGGGGAAGTTGAAGCCGCGCAACAATTCGCGGGCCTCATCGTCGGTGTCGGCCGAAGTACAGACGATCACGTCCATACCTAAAACTTCATCGACCTTGTCGTAATCGATTTCCGGAAACACGATGTGCTCTTTCAAGCCGCAAGCGTAGTTGCCACGGCCATCGAAGCTCTTCGGGTTGAGACCACGGAAGTCTTTCACGCGCGGCAGCGCAATGGTGACGAACCGGTCGAGGAATTCGTACATGCGATCGCCGCGCAGCGTCACCTTGGTGCCAAGCGTCATGCCCTCGCGCACCTTGAACGAAGCAATCGACTTCGTTGAACGCGTCATGATGGGCTTCTGACCAGCGATGAGCGCCAAGTCAGCGGCAGCATTATCCACCTTCTTGCGATCGGCAGTGGCTTCGCCCACGCCCATGTTGAGAACGATCTTCTCAAGACGCGGGATCTGCATCACGTTCTTGTAGCCGAACTTGGCCACGAGAGCGTCGCGTACGACTTTCTCGTAATGCGATTTCATGCGCGGCTTGTAGTCGGCCGGCCGCGGCTTGACTTCGCGCGGACCCGAAGGTGCTGCGGACTTTGCCCTCTTCGGATCCTTGGCAATCTTGCCGCCGCCCATTGGGGTCTTGGCACCAGACTTGCCGCCGTCTGCGGGCTTTCCGCCCTTTGCTGACTTGTTGTCGGCCATGGCTTAGTTCTTCTCCGGAATGGTTTCGCCAGAGCGCTTGGCAACACGAACCTTCTTGCCGTCCTCAAGAACCTTGAAGCCGATACGGGTAGGCTTGCCGTCTTTGGGATCTTCCAGCGCGAGGTTGGAAATGTGTATCGCCGCTTCCTTGGAAATGATGCCGCCTTCTGTTTTGGCCGTCTGACGTTGATGCTTCCGCACCATGTTGACACCACGAACGACAGCTCGGTTCTCCTTGGGGCGCACCTCAATCACTTCGCCGTGCTTGCCGCGGTCGCGGCCCGACAGCACGATCACGTGGTCGCCCTTCTTAATTTTGAGCGAGGCCATTAGAGCACCTCCGGCGCAAGGCTGACAATTTTCATATGGTTCTTGGCGCGCAATTCCCGCGTTACCGGCCCGAAGATGCGCGTGCCGACAGGGTCGCCCTGGGCGTTGATGAGAACAGCGGCGTTTCGGTCAAAACGGATCAGCGAACCGTCCGGGCGGCGAACGCCCTTGGCCGTGCGCACGATCACGGCCTTCATCACTTGGCCCTTCTTGACGCGGCCTTTGGGGATGGCCTCTTTCACCGACACCACGATCGTATCACCGACCGTTGCATACCGGCGCTTCGACCCGCCCAGCACCTTGATGCACTGGACGCGGCGTGCGCCTGAATTGTCGGCGACGTCGAGATTTGATTCCATCTGGATCATCGCGGCAGTCCTTTTCTTCTGTTGCCGCATTCAGCGGCAAGACGTCTCTAGTCACACACTGGTCACTGTCTCGGAACCACGCCCGGAAGGCCGGCTCCGCCCAGTCTCAAGTGCGCGGTAAAACCACCCAACGCTTCTTCTTCGAGATCGGTGGCGTTTCCTCGATGGAAACCATTTCACCAATCTTGAACACGTTGGATTCGTCGTGTGCGTGGTACTTCTTCGTACGGCGCACAGTCTTCTTCAGCAGTGGATGTGTGTAGCGGCGCTCCACTTCAACCACGATCGTCTTATCGTTCTTGTCGGATACGACCGTACCCTGCAGGACGCGCTTCGGCATCTCGTTCTCTCCTTAGCCGCCCGCTTTGGGCGTTCCGGTCTGTTTCGACCGGGCAACGGTTTTCACCCGCGCAATGTCACGCCGCACTTGGCGCACACGCGAGGTGTTTTCGAGCTGACCCGACGCCCGTAGAAAGCGCAGATTGAACTGCTCCTTCTTGAGCTTCGCCAGCTGGTCATCCAGCTGATCGAGCGTCATTCCTTTGAATTCCGCTGTTGCCATCGTCAGTCCTCACTTATTCGACTTGCGTCATGCCGGCTGCCAGGTGATCACCCGATGCGCGTCACGACCCGTGTTTTAATCGGCAGCTTGGCTGCACCCAGCATGAGCGCCTCTTTGGCGACCTGCGGGTTAACCCCACCTACCTCGAAAATGATGCGGCCCGGTTTGACGCGCGCCACCCACAATTCAATGCTGCCCTTGCCCGAGCCCATGCGGACTTCGGCGGGCTTCTTCGTGACCGGAACATCCGGATAGATGCGCAGCCAGATGCGCCCTTGGCGCTTCGTGTGACGCGCAATCGCGCGGCGGGCCGCTTCGATCTGGCGCGCCGTGATGCGCTCGGGCTCAACGGCCTTCAGGCCGACTTCGCCGAAGTTCAATGTGGTTCCACCCTTGGCGTTGCCATGGATGCGTCCCTTGAACTGCTTGCGGAACTTTGTGCGTTTTGGTTGCAGCATTGTTTTATATCAACCCCTCAGGCCTTGTCGGCCGCTTCACCGCCACGCCCGCGGTCGCCACGACCCCGGCGGTTGCCGCGATCTGGCCTGTCATCATTATCCCGGCGCGGCGGACGGCCGCCACCAGGTGTGTCGGAACCTTCGAGCGACTTACGCTCAGAAGCCATCGGATCGTGCTCAAGGATTTCACCCTTGTAGATCCAGACCTTGATGCCGATCACGCCATAAGCGGTCTTGGCAAGGCCGTATCCAAAGTCGATGTCGGCGCGCAGCGTGTGCAACGGCACCCGGCCTTCGCGGTACCATTCGGTACGTGCAATTTCAGCGCCACCCAAACGGCCGGCGACGTTAATACGAATGCCAACAGCACCACCACGCAGAGCTGACTGCACGGCGCGCTTCATGGCGCGGCGGAAGGCAACGCGCTTTTCTAACTGCTGGGCGATGTTTTCAGCGACCAGCGTGGAATCGAGATCCGGTTTGCGGATTTCGAGAATGTTCAAATGCACTTCCGAAGAAGTCAGCCGGGCGAGTTCGCCGCGCAGTTTTTCGATGTCGGCGCCCTTCTTTCCAATCAGCACGCCGGGGCGGGCCGAGTGAACCGTGACGCGGCATTTCTTGTGCGGGCGCTCAACGACAACCTTGGCAACGCCGGCAGTGCGCTGATGCTGCATGACATGGTCACGGATCGCCATGTCTTCGTGCAACAGCTTGCCGTATTCCTGACGCGCCGCAAACCAGCGGCTGTTCCAGGTGCGGTTGATGCCGAGACGCAAGCTGGTCGGATTTACTTTATGACCCATTAGACGGCTTCCTTCTTGGCGCTGGCGGCCTTCGCAGGCTTTGCCTTAGCTCCGGATTTTGCCTTAGCCTTTTCCTTGACCACGGGCTCTGTCTCGCGGACGATCACCGTGATTTCCGAAAATGGCTTGAAGATAGCTGAGCCACGGCCGCGGCCGCGCGCTGCAAAGCGCTTCATGACGATGTTCTTGCCGACCCAGGCGTCCTGCACGACGAGCTGGTTGACGTCGAGGTTGTGATTGTTTTCGGCGTTGGCAATCGCGCTCATCACGCACTTGCGGACGTCGATGGCGATCCGCTTGCGCGAGAATTCGAGGTCGGCCAGTGCCTGTTCAACTTTCTTGCCCCGAATCATCATCGCAACGAGGTTCAGCTTCTGGGGCGAGATCCGCAGATTGCGGGCAATCGCCTGAGCTTCCTTGTCGGGTGTCTTCCGTTTGTCGGGAAGGCTTCTCTCGCGATGCAGCTTGCCCATTACTTCCTCACTGCTTTCTTATCGCCGCCGTGCCCGGGGAACGACCGCGTCGGCGAAAATTCGCCGAGCTTGTGACCAATCATGTCTTCCGTGACGTTGACGGGAACATGCTTGTGTCCGTTGTGAACGCCAAACGTCAGCCCGACGAACTGCGGCAGGATCGTTGACCGGCGGCTCCAGGTCTTGATGATTTCGTTGCGGCCCGAGGCGCGCACTTTCTCCGCCTTCTTCAAGATGAAGCCGTCGACGAACGGGCCTTTCCAAACTGAGCGTGTCACAGGATGTCTCCTTAGGCCTCGTATTAAGACTTCTTCGCAGAACGCGAGCGGACGATGTACTTGTCCGTGGTCTTGTTCTTGCGTGTTTTGTAACCCTTGGTCGGCTTGCCCCAGGGCGTCGCCCAGTGCTTACCGCCCTTGGTACGGCCACCGTTGGGATGGTCGATCGGGTTCATGGCGATGGAACGAACCGTCGGGCGGGTGCCCTTCCAGCGCGTACGGCCCGCCTTGGCTATCACTTCGTTCGAGTGGTCCGGGTTCGAAACGGCGCCAACCGAGGCCATGCAGTCCGAACGCACCTTGCGCGTTTCGCCTGAGCCGAGCTTGATGACAGCCCAACCGCCGTCCCGGCCGACTAGCTGAACAAACGCACCAGCTGAGCGGGCCATCTGGCCGCCACGCCCGGGCTTGAGCTCGACGTTGTGAACGATCGTGCCAATCGGCATGGACGCCAGCGGCATCGCGTTGCCGGGCTTCACGTCGACCTTCTCGCCCGACACCACGCTGTCGCCAACAGCGAGGCGCTGCGGCGCGAGAATGTAGGCCAAGTGGCCGTCCGAATATTTGACCAAAGCAATGAAGGCGGTGCGGTTGGGATCGTATTCCAAACGCTCGACCACGCCCGGCATATCGAACTTGCGGCGCTTGAAGTCGACCATACGGTACGACTGCTTATGCCCGCCGCCGATGTGGCGCGTGGTGATGCGGCCGTGGACGTTACGCCCGCCCGTCTTTTGCTTACCTTCCACCAGCATCTTAACCGGCGAACCCTTCCACAGGCTCGAACGGTCAACGAGCACCAATTGGCGCATGCTGGGTGAGGTTGGACGGTATGTTTTTAAAGCCATGGTACCCGTCTCCCTTACAGGCCCGTCGTGACGTCGATGGAGTGGCCATCTTCCAACGTCACGATTGCCCGTTTTGTGTCGCTCTGGACGGCGCGGATGCCCTTGAACACCTTGCGCTTGCCGGGGCGGTTCAGCGTGTTAACGGCCTTCACCTTGACGTTGAAGAGCGCTTCCACCGCTGCCTTGATTTCCGTCTTGTTCGCCTTGGGGGCCACTTTGAAAATGACTTGGTTGGCTTCCGCGACGAGCGTTGATTTTTCGGTGATCACCGGCGACAGGATCACGTCATATGCTTTGAGTTTCATGACTTGAACCTCGCCTCGATGGCC
>JANNXL010000461.1:0-4705 GCA_031409575.1 Hyphomicrobium sp. | reverse complement strand
GAGCCGACGCCCGCAAGCTCGCCGGTGTCAGACCCGATGGTTGAAGATCCCGGCATTTCTGCCCCACCGGCCACCATGCATCCGGGCGTGGCGTGCACAGCCCGCACGAGTTCACGCCCCATGCGGCCGGCAGCACCCATCACGGCGATCCTCATGTCGGTCATCGAGCTATCCGGGTTACGAAGCGTGCCGCGATATAGCAACCGGGCGGGGTGAGCGGAAGTGCGTCAACACCGTCAGCGCTTGAGTTTGCCACCGTCATTTTCAGGCGCGGCGCGCGCGATGGCTTGCAGGATCAGACCTTTGGCCTCCGCAGCATCACCCCAATGCTGGATTTTGACCCACTTGTTTGGCTCTAAGTCTTTGTAATGCTTGAAAAAATGCTCAATTTGCTGAAGCGAAATTTCGGGCATATCAGCGGTTGTGCGAATTTTTTCGTAGCGCATGGTGAGCTTCGAACTGGGCACCGCGATCAGCTTTTCATCCCCGCCCGCGTCGTCCTCCATCACCAGAACGCCAATTGGGCGGCAGTTGATCACGGCACCTGGGATGATCGCGCGCGTATTGCAGACCAAAACATCGATCGGATCGCCATCGGCTGAAAGCGTGTGGGGAACAAAGCCGTAGTTCCCGGGGTAGCGCATGGGCGTGTAGAGAAAGCGGTCGACAAACAGCGTCCCAGACGCCTTGTCCATTTCATATTTGATCGGCTCGCCGCCAACGGGAACTTCGATGATGACATTGATGTCTTCTGGAGGGTTGTTGCCCACGGGAATGGCTTCAATGCGCATGGTCGCGTCCTGACTATGAGGGTGGAGAACCGCGGGGTGACGTATCGTGACCTGAACGGGCACGCGACGGGCTCTAACGCGATCCCAGAGCGGGGTCAAACACCTGAGGCGATGCAGCTAGTCCCAGGCGAAAGCGACTTTCTTCAGCCGCGCCGTGCCGATAAGGTCGCTGGTCGCCGCAACGACGCGCCCGCCTCGCCGCAGGTAGAAATCGCACGCGCCTTCATTGTCTTTGAGTGCCCAGATCAGCAGCCCGCGCAAACCGCGCTGGTCGAGGCCGTGGCGGCACGCTTCAAACAGATGCTCGCCGAAGCCCACGCCCTGATATTCGGGTGCAAGATAGAGTTCGTATATTTCTCCCCGGTAGGGACCGCGCGTACGTGCCCGTCCAAAGGTGGCATAGCCTGCAATTTTTCCAGCAAACGTGAGCGTGAGAAGGTCGTCGCCCGAACGGACCGCATTTGTCCACCAGTCCGGCCCCCGGCGGCGGATCAGATCTTCGAGGTGAACCGAGGGGATGATGCCGAGATAGGCTTGCCGCCAGGATTCGGCGAACACCCGTGCGAGGCCGCCGGAATCGGCCGCCTTGCTCTTTCGCACTTTGATATCGGCGCTCGACCCCAACATGAGGCGCACTATAACGCGGAAAATCGCCGCTTGCGAAGTCCTCAATGCAGGCTTGCTACCAGCACAACGCAAAACGCCCGGCGCACTTGGCACCGGGCATTGTGTTACTTATATGCGGTCGCTCCAGCCGTAGCTGGGTCTCGCAATTAGCCGGCCTTCTTGGCCTGTTCGAAAGCCTTGGTCGTCACCGAGCTCATGGTTTCGAAGTTCTGCTGAGCAAGCTTGGCCGAAAGCTCAAATAGCTCCTTGGCCTGGGCGCCTGCAACCTGGAACTGCTGCTGCATGAAGCTCGTCTGGAGACGCATGGCTTCCGGGAATGTCTTGGCGCGAGCGATGGCCTGAGCGGCATCGAATGCGGCTTCGGTGTTCACTTCGGTGTTGCGAAGAACCTTTTCGGTGATGGTCTTGGCGCCAGCGTGTGCTGTGACCATGACATCTTCCATGACCTTGACGCCATCCTTGGCGACAGTGTGAATCTTGGCATAGGCTTCGCGGGTCTTGGCAACGCTGTCTTCTGCGATGGCCTGTACGTTCTCAGGGATGCGTGCATCTTTGGCTGCTGCAAACATGTCCTGCGCCTGACGCGTGAATTGGTCGTTCATGGGGAGACCTCTCTCGGTGAGCAGAACGCGGGTGCCTGCTCTGGGTTTGTAATGGGGTGATCGAAGTTCGCGGGGGGCCGCCCACTTCTTAAGCACATTAGCTACCACAGTTATGGTGCAATGCAACAAATATTTTGTATAATGATGGAAAATGTCGCAGATTCACTGATTTTACTGGGTTTGTGAACACGAGTTGTTACATCAACAACTTAAAACGGAATTGAATTAAGGTCCGGCGTCTCGCACTAGCGAAATGCTTTTTTAGTCAGATACTTGCGTCTTTAGTTTCATAAGGTTGTAAATACGTCGCGATAACCCATTGCTGCGCGATCAAAAAGAATGTCGTGGGGCTTCAGGGGCCGGGCCAAGGCCAAGCCTTCCAGCGTCCGGCAGCGCGACAGCGCCACGTACGTTTGACCGTGGGCGAAAGTGCCCCGGCCGAGGTCGATGTAGACCCGGTCCAACGTCAGTCCCTGAGCCTTGTGAATGGTCAGCGCCCACGCAAGCCGCACGGGGAATTGCTTGAACGTGCCAGCAACCGTTTCGACTATCTTCTGTGCGGCAGTGTCATAGGCATAGCGGCGGCTTTCCCAGGCCACCGGTTCAATCTCGTGTTCCTTGCCATCGACCTCGACCCAAACCCGCTTTTCCTCCAGTCTGGAGATGCGGGCTATGGTGCCGTTGACCCAGCGCCTGTCCGTATCGTTGCGCAACAGGATCACTTTGGCCGCCGGTTTTAACTTCAGCAAGGTGTCGGTGGGATGCGCGCCCGCACTGAACTCGCCCGTGATCCCTGCTTCATACGTGTGGGCCGCCCCCGGCAGAGCGTCGAGATACGCCATGTTGATGCGATGGGCGGCTGCGTTGGTCGGCGTCAAAATCACATATGGGTCGCCTTCACCGAGGGTGCGCACGGGGTGAACGCGCCCATTTAATAGTTCAAGGTCTTCTTCATCGGCATCACCCTCGCGGACCCGGTTCAAAACGCGAACCAGTTCTTCGTCGCTTTGCCGGAATACCTGCGTCAGCTCGACGAGATGTGTGCCGGCCCCCTCCTGTAAGGCCGATACGGAAAAGAAGAATGGCCCGCCGAATTGGCTTTCCAAATGCTCGGCCACTTCGGCCTCCTGCACCACTGGCGGCAACTGGTGCAAATCTCCGAACATGATCAGCCGGACGCCGCCGAACGGCTCGCGAGGACGCCCCCTGTTGACCCGCAGCGATTGATCAATCGCCCACATCAAATCCGATCGCACCATTGAGATCTCATCGATGACCAGCAGTTTGAGTTTGCGCATCAAGGAGCCGTTGCGGCTGCGGCGGATGTCGTCGGGCCGGATCAGGCGTGGCGGCAAGCCGAAAAACGAGTGGATGGTCTGGCCGCCGGCAGTCACTGCGGCCAGGCCTGTTGGTGCGACGACCACATACTCATCGGGTATGAGATCGCGAAGCGCACGCAACAGCGTCGATTTTCCCGTACCGGCGCGGCCGGTCACAAACAGATGACCCTCGCCAGTACGTATGTGCTCCAGCGCAGCCACGTATTCGGATGTCGGGGTTATGCCGCCGGGCCAAATACTGTTTGGAGCAGCCACACCCATCGCCGCACCAGGGTGAGGCGGCGGGCTCGCAATAACAGCAGTGACGAGTTTGGGCGTGCGCACAATAGGCCTCGGTCTGAGTAGCCCAGTGCATAGAGTGCTTCCGGAAAAGTGTGAAACGGTTTTCCGGCGAGAAGCACGACGTAAGAGCGAGTGCTTCCGGAAAAGCTTGCCCCTGCGCAGGTAGGGGTGTGAAACGGTTTTCCGGCGAGAAGCTCGGCAGCTTTACGCCGCGGCGATGATCCGGCGAACTGTGTCGAGATCTGCGGTTGTGACATCGCCCGGCAGTTCGAAGTCTTCGCCATCCTTCAGGCGGATGCGCGGCTCAACATACTTGTAACCATCGTCGTCATAACGCACGTGCAGATAGGCGTCGGCGATCATGTTGAACGGAACATAAATGACGGTGTTGCCGAAGCTGCCTTTGCGCGTTACGTCGACGATTTTCGTGCGCCGGTTAAAGCGCACTTCCGCGACGATTTCAGGGTTGAACACAGCGCGGATGAAAATCACGGCCGTGACTACGAATATGAGAATGAGATAGAGCCCGAGCATTAAGCCCCAATAGGCGGCCAGTTCGGGTACAAAGTAGAGCATAGCCAACGCCGGGAACGCCAAGCCCAGCAGAATGGGCGCCAGGGCGTGCACGCCGCGGTACGACGCAGGATCGAAGCCGGCCTCACGCCAGACTGTCACATCGGAAGGGTTTTGGGCCGCTGGGGCAGTAGGCATGATACGTCCTCGAAAATGCCCCCCAGGCAGTTCCCGAAGACATAGCACCATAAAAGTCTTGAGTTTTAATCAACAATGAAAAAAGCGGCCGCCCAGAGTGTGAGCCGCCGCTTTTATGGTTCTAACAAAGTATCCGTCCGAGACGGGGGCAGAATCCCGTTGAATGGTCCCATGGGGCCAAACTTACTTACGGCTGCCGGCCGAAGTGCGTGCGTCTCTTGCGATCTTTGCATCCGTGCCAAGAATGCTGGTTATGGCGATGTAAGCGAACTTCATAGTCAGTCTCCAAATTTTGCTTCAGCGGCCGCATGCCGCTTAGCCGCGCCGTGGGGCGAAGCTGGGTTCAGAACCG
>JANNXL010000460.1:0-7382 GCA_031409575.1 Hyphomicrobium sp. | reverse complement strand
GGTAGCAATGATCGTCAATGAGCCGCCTTCTTCGATGTTGCGGGCCGCACCAAAGAACCGCTTGGGCCGTTGCAACGCATTGCTGTCGACACCACCGGTCAGCACTTTGCCGGATGACGGAACCACAGTGTTGTAGGCCCGGCCGAGGCGCGTGATCGAGTCGAGCAAGATCACCACATCGCGTTTGTGCTCGACGAGGCGCTTGGCCTTCTCGATCACCATTTCTGAAACTTGCACGTGGCGTGATGGTGGCTCGTCGAAAGTCGACGCGATCACTTCACCCTTTACCGAGCGCTGCATGTCCGTCACTTCTTCAGGACGCTCGTCGATCAGCAGCACAATCAAGTAGCATTCGGGATGGTTGGCCGAGATGGCGTGCGCAATGTTTTGCAACAGCACCGTCTTGCCGGTACGCGGCGGGGCGACGATCAATCCGCGCTGGCCTTTGCCCAGCGGCGAGACGATGTCGATCACACGGGCGGAAAAGTCCTTGATGGTGGGATCTTCGATTTCCATCTTGAGCCACTTGGTCGGGTAAAGCGGCGTCAGGTTATCGAAGTGGACTTTGTGCTTGATCTGGTCGGGATCTTCGAAGTTGACCTTGTTCACTTTGATCAGCGCGAAGTAACGCTCGCCATCCTTCGGACTTCTGATCTGGCCCTCAACCGTATCACCGGTGCGCAGGGCGAAGCGGCGGATTTGCGAGGGTGAGATATAAATGTCGTCAGGGCCTGGCAGATAGTTGGCGTCAGGTGAGCGCAAGAATCCAAACCCGTCTTGCAGCACTTCAACGACGCCAATTCCAGTAATATCGATTTCTTTTGAAGCCAGTTGCTTCAGTGTTGCAAACATCAATTCTTGTTTGCGCAAGGTGCTGGCGTTTTCAACGCCCAACTCCTCTGCAAAACTCAACATCTCTGTTGGAGTTTTTAGCTTCAAATCTTCTAATTTCATTTCAGTCATGGAAAACTCCAGAACGGTCTCAGCAATGGGGCGGGAAGACTAAATCAGCTGAGCCGCGAGATCGGGGTGGGTGTGCAGCAATAGCCGCCGCACGGGCCTGCCAGACCGATCGACCGGTCGTTGGCGGCAGTCTCTATGGCCGGAGAGGCCCTGAGATGTTTTGAGAACGAATAACTGATAGCAGAGGTTTCTGTGCCGCGAAAGGTGTTGGCGCTGATCTGGCACATTAATTTTAAGCGAGAGACGGGTCTGGCAGTCCGGTTAGAACGGTTTGACGATCACCAGAATGACAATCAAAGCCATCAAAACCGTCGGGAACTCGTTGGCTAAGCGGTAGAATTTGTTGGGCCGCGTATTGGCGTCGGCAGCAAACTCTTTGCGCCATTTGGACAACGTGCCGTGGAACCCCGACATCACGACAACCAGCAGCATTTTGGCGAGAAACCACCCCTCGCCGTAAACTCCCTGCATCCACCCGAGAAGTGGCCCGGTTATCCAGACCGTGATCATCGCTGGGTTCATGATAACGCGGAGCAACCGGTGCTCCATGACCTTGAACGTCTCCGACAGTTCCGAGCCGGGCTTGGCATCGGCGTGATAGACATACAACCGGGGCAAATAGAACAGTCCCGCCATCCACGCGATGACGGCCATAATGTGCAAGGCCTTCAGCCACAGCATAAAATTCTAGTCCCATTGGGGCGTTTAAGCGGTTTTCTTGCGAAGCACATCCAGCAGCCGTGCCACGTTGTATGGTGGGGTTTCTGGCACGATTCCATGCCCGAGATTGAAAATAAACGGCTTATCCCCCAGTGCCGCCACCAGTTCTCGCACGCGAGCATCAAGTGCCGGGCCGCCAGCCACAAGCAAGAGCGGATCGAGATTGCCCTGCACCACATGGCCACTCGATTGCAGGGCGCGCATTTCCGCAATCGGATGCGACGTGTCACAGCTGATGCCATCGACGCCGGTTTCGCTGAGAAATCCAGCGGACAAGGCTCCGGCTCCGCGCGGGAAACCAAGGATGGGAATATCTGGAAACCGCTGCTTCAATACAGAAACCATACGTTTCGTGGGTGCAGTTACCCATCGCGCGAATTCAACATCCGGCAAGCTGCCTGCCCAGCTGTCAAAGATCTGCAAAACATTCGCCCCGGCGCGCACTTGGCCGGATAAATATTCGACTGAGGTTTCGACCAGAATATCAATCAGCTTCTGGAAACCGGCCGGATCGCGATAAGCCCAGGCCCGCGTGTGCGCCTGATCCGATGAGCCCTGACCGCCGGCCATGTAGGTCGCAACTGTCCATGGCGCGCCGCAGAAGCCGATCAACGCGGTTTCTTTCGGCAGATCTTGGCGCAACCGCTGCACGGTTTCGCAAACGCGGCCATAAATCGCCTGCGTTCCCGAGAGGTTCAGCCTTGAAAGTTCGGCCTCTGAGCGGATGGGGTCGAGCCGCGGGCCTTCGCCTTCCACAAATCGAACTTTCTGCCCTAGGGCATCGGGCACGACGAGAATATCTGAAAAAAGTATCGCCGCATCAAAACCATACCGGCGGATGGGCTGCAGCGTGACCTCGGCGGCCAGCACCGGATTGTAGCACAGGTCGAGAAAGCTTCCGGCTTGGGCCCGCGTGGCGCGATACTCAGGCAAATAGCGCCCGGCTTGCCGCATCAGCCAGACGGGTGGCGGGGAGAGTGCCTGACCCTGGAATGGTGCCAAAAACCGGTACTCAGAACTCGATGCCGTGGCAGCGCGAGCAGGGGAGGTCGCCGTCGTTGTCATGTAGCCTTCTAAAACTAGAGAGATATTTCTTAGGTTATTCTTACTCTTATTAGGCCTGTGGATGTTGGTGATGAGCCATTATCCACAGCGTGCCCCCAAGTTACCATTGAGAATGGCGAGCCGTATCTAGATCGGGTGTTCTGGAAAGCGTCAAGCCACTAGACCAGAATGTGGTGTTGGACTCCAACGGCTTGCCAGAAGCCTTGCAATGGCAGCCAATGGGGAAGGCCTGTAGAAAACCTCGACTGGAGCCTGGGGTACTTCCCAACATCCTGTTTTGCAAACCGGCAGATATTTTCTCTCCCGCCGGGTTCAAATGTGGGTATCACCGTGGACAACGTGCGGGCGGGCGCGATGGCCCCTACAACCTGGTCCGGCGACCGGGGAAACCTTCGAGACTATCCACAGATGGCCCACACCCCTCCGAGCTTCTTTCACCTCCACATGATCTCCGATTCCACCGGAGAAACGCTGACGACCATCGCCAAAGCTGCGGCCGTTCAATATGCCAAAGTGCGCGCCATTGAACACATCCATCCCCTTGTACGGACCTCGCGGCAATTGAAGCGCGTGCTGCAGGAGATTGAACAAGCTCCAGGCATCGTGCTGTATACGCTCGTCAACAAGGAGCTGACCGAGTTGCTCGAAAACCGTTGCAAAGAGCTCTCGGTGCCGTCACTCGCCGTGTTGCGGCCAGTGATGCAGGTTTTTGAATCGTATTTGGGTGCGCCGCAAACACCAACGGTGGCGGGTCAGCATGTGCTCGACGCCGACTATTTCCGGCGCATTGACGCCCTCAACTTCACGATGGCGCATGACGACGGCAAGCTGCCGGCCAACCTCGATTCAGCTGACATCATCTTGCTCGGAATTTCGCGCACCTCGAAAACGCCGACAGGCATTTATCTGGCTCAGCGCGGATACAAGACGGCCAACTTACCTCTCGTGCCGTCGCTGCCGTTTCCTGAAGAGTTGACACGTCCGCATAGCTGCTTTGTGGTGTGTTTGATTGCGAGTCCCGAGCGCATTTCCGAAATCCGCCGCAACCGGGCTATTTTGCTCGGCGACCGCAATTTGGAAGATTATGTAGACCGCAGCCGTATCGCAGCGGAGATCGCTTACTCCCGGCGTATTTGCGCACAGAATGGCTGGCCAGTCATCGACGTCACGCGGCGCTCCATCGAAGAGACGGCGGCCACCATAATTAAAATGATGCAGGATAAAAAAGCTGCCGAGGCCGCCGCAGCCAATGCTTTGCTTCCCGCAGCCGGGCCTGATCATGTCTGAAACCGCCGTGCCGCATTTGATCCTGGCCTCAGGCAGTCCAACGCGGGCAGCAGTGTTGCGCGCCGCAGGACTTGCGTTCCATGTGGTGCCAGCAAGGGTCGATGAGCCGGCTATGTTTCGTCAAGCAGTTGCTGACAATGCAGATATTTTGCCCTCGGAAATCGCGACGCTGCTCGCCTGCGCCAAAGCCAGAGAAGTCAGCCTACGTTATCCGCGAGCGCTCGTTATTGGCGGCGATCAGGTGCTGGGCGCTGGAAATGAGATGATCTTCAAAGCTGCAGATCGAGCCGAGGCAAAACTCACTTTGCTAAAGCTTCGGGGCCGCGAACATGCGTTGCATTCGACAGTTGTTCTGGCCTCCGGCGGTGACGTAGTGTGGTCTGCATTCGATACGGCTTACCTGGCGATGCGCAATTTCAGCGAGTCGTTTTTGGAGGATTATCTAGATCGAGCCGGCGACGCGTTGTCCAGTTCGGCCGGTGCCTACCACGTCGAAGGTTTGGGGGCGAACCTCTTCGATTCGATTGCTGGCAATCATGCCACCATTCTAGGCTTGCCATTGTTGCCGCTCTTGGCAGAACTACGTGCGCGCCATGTTTTGCTGTCCTAGGATCCGGCGATGATTGTGTTGTCTATATGAAAAAAGCCTGTGTTATCGGCTGGCCGATTGAGCATTCGCGCTCGCCGATAATCCATGGTTATTGGCTGAAGGAGTATGGGATCGCCGGCAGCTACACCAAGGAGGCGGTGAAGCCGGAAGACCTTGAGGCCTTCTTGCGCGACTTGCCGTCAAATGGTTTCGCCGGCTGCAACGTCACTGTTCCCCATAAAGAAAAAGCCTACCAGCTGGCCGACGTGCATCATGCCTCCGCGAACGCGGTCCGTGCCGCCAACACGCTGTGGCACGACAACGGGAAACTGATTGCCTCCAACACCGACACCTATGGTTACATGACATATCTGACGAAGCGCTATCCCGAATGGCAGGAGAGCGATGCCCCTGTCAGCGTGCTTGGTGCCGGCGGTGCCGCGTGTGCCATCGTATACGGATTTTTGAGTGCGGGTTTGAGTGAGGTGAGACTTTTCAATCGCTCGGCATCCCGGGCCTTCGAAATTGCGCGATTGTTTGGACCGCGCGTCAAGGTTCATGATTGGGAGACTCGATCTGGAGCAAGCGCCCTGTCCTGCGTCGTAGTGAATACCACGACGCTGGGCATGAAGAGCGCCGGCGATACCGGACTTGACGTCGATAAGCTCAAAGACACCTGCATTGTCTCAGATATTGTCTACGTGCCACTCGAAACAGACTTGCTGGCGCGCGCTCGCAAGCGTGGCCTGCGCACGCTTGATGGGCTCGGAATGCTACTGCATCAGGCGGTTCCGGGTTTTGAGCAATGGTTTGGCACAACCCCCGAAGTCTCCGACGACTTGTACCAAAAGATCGCTCGCGAGATTGAGACGAGCTGATGCTTATCGTGGGCCTCACCGGATCGATCGGCATGGGCAAGTCCACCGTTGCCGCGCGATTTCTTGAGTACGGCATTGCGGTTTTCGACGCCGACGCCGAAGTGCACAAGCTCTATGCGGGTCCTGCAGCCGCGCTTGTTGAACAGGCTTTTCCGGGAACTGCCGCGTCAGGTGTGGTTGATCGTGAGAAATTAGCAGCTGCGCTTGCCGGTGATGCATCTCGTTTCAAGCGTCTTGAGGACATCGTCCATCCGCTCGTCTGGCAGGCAGAACGCGCGTTCGTTCAAGCCGCTGCAGCCAGCGGTGACGCAATGGTGCTGCTCGAAATTCCCCTCTTGTTTGAAGGCGGCAGCGAAACCAAAATGGACGCCGTTGTCACGGTGAGCGCCTCGGGAGTGATACAACGCCGCCGTGTACTGGAACGCCCAGGCATGACTGAGGCGCGGCTTGGCACATTGCTGAAACGGCAATTGCCAGATGCTGAAAAGCGCCGGCGTGCCCAATTCATTGTGGACACGAATGGCTCGATGGCTGAGACCTTGGCGCAAACCGATGCTATCATCGCAAAGCTGAAGCACCTTCCGGCAAAGGCTTTTGAGCGCTTTTGGATCTGAGACCTGAGTATGACATATGACGCGTGAAATTGTTCTCGACACGGAAACGACGGGGCTTGATCCCAACAAGGGCGATCGCCTGATCGAGATCGGGTGCATTGAAATCGTCAACCGTATGCCAACGGGACGTGAATATCATTGCTTCATCAATCCGGAGCGGGATGTGCCGGCGGAAGCGCAGGCCGTGCATGGTCTCAGTACGCAGTTTTTGGCTGACAAGCCGCTGTTTGCTCAGGTCGCCGAAGATTTCCTTAGTTTCATTGGCGACGATGTTCTCGTCATCCACAACGCCAACTTCGATATTGGATTTCTAAATGCCGAACTTCTGCGTGCGAAAAAACTAAAGATCAACATGGATCGCGTGGTGGATACGCTACAAATTGCGCGGCGCAAGCATCCTGCGGGACCGAATAATCTCGATGCACTGTGCAAGCGCTATGCGATCGACAATTCCAAGCGCACGAAGCACGGCGCGCTGGTCGACAGTGAATTGCTGGCCAAAGTCTACATCGAACTGCTTGGAGAGCGGCAAGCACTGCTTGGTTTGGCCCGGTCCGGCACTGCAATCGCATCAGCGAAACGCCGGGGCAAAACGTCAGCACTCCCGCGGCCCGCTCCGTTGCCACAGCGGCTGTCTGCGGAACAAGAAGAAGCGCACCGGGTTTTTGCCGAAGGACTTGGTCCTTCGGCTTTGTGGAGAAAGTTTTTTCCAGACAGCAGCCAAGTCTAGGCTTGGCCCGCTTAGTTTTTGGGCTGGTTAGCGGCCTCGGCAGTCGCCTTTTCCTGCTGCCGCCGCATGAACAATGCGCCGAAATCCATGGGGTCGAGCAGCAGCGGCGGGAAACCGCCTTCGCGCGTGATGTCGGCTGCCAGCCTGCGCAGGAACGGGAACAACAGTGCCGGGCAGTTGATCAACAAGAACGGCTCAAGCGCCTGGTCCGGAATATTCTTGATCTTAAAAAGCCCGGCGTAGACGATCTCTAAATCATAGATCACGCCGGCTTTGTTGGTTGCGTGAGCCTTAAAGTCGATTGCGCTTTCAAAGGCGTCGGGTCCAACGCGCTGTGCGTTGACGTTCACTTCAAGCTGAAGATTGGGGCTTTCACCCGGGCCATCGACCAAGTTGCGGACATTGGGATTTTCGAACGATAAATCCTTGATGTACTGGCCGACCACCTGAGCCTCGATAGACTTGGGCTGGGCCGCATCAACGTCGGCGGCCTTCTTGCCTTTTGTTGTGTCTGCCATGTGTTGCGTTCATTCCCG
>JANNXL010000459.1:0-3456 GCA_031409575.1 Hyphomicrobium sp. | reverse complement strand
CTGGGACGCGGCACAATTCTGCTGTTGCGCCGGCCACGAAATGCCAAATCCAAGCAATGAAAGCCCACACGTGACGGATCCAGCCTCTAAATCCCGTAGTCAGCCGCAGGCGAATGTCGCCGAGTTCTCGGTTTCGGAACTCGCCAACGCTATAAAACGGGCGCTCGAAGATGGCTTTGGCTATGTACGCCTGCGCGGCGAAGTCTCTGGCTTCCGCGGACCCCATTCGTCTGGCCATTGCTACTTCGCCCTGAAAGACGACAAGTCAAAAGTGGACGCCGTTATCTGGAAGGGCGTTTACGGGCGGCTGCGCATCCGGCCTGAAGAAGGCATGGAAGTGATCGCGACGGGCAAAATCTCGTCATTCCCAGGCTCGTCCAAATATCAGATCGTGATCGAGACCCTGGAGCCTGCCGGCCTCGGCGCGCTCATGGTGCAGCTGGAGGAACGCAAAAAGCGGCTCGCTGCCGAAGGACTGTTCGCACCAGAACGCAAGCGGCCCATCCCGTTTTTGCCCAATGTCGTCGGCATTGTCACGAGCCCCACGGGAGCTGTCATTCGTGACATGCTCGCTGGCTTCACCGAGCGCTTTCCAACGCGCGTCATCGTCTGGCCTGTCCGCGTGCAGGGTGAAGGATCCAGCGCCGAAGTGGCGGCTGCCATCCGCGGCTTCAATGCGCTGCCCGACGGCGGACCTGTTACCCGGCCGGACATTCTAATTGTGGCGCGTGGCGGCGGCAGCATGGAAGATCTTTGGGGTTTCAACGACGAGGCCGTGGTGCGCGCCGTTGCCGAAAGCGGGTTGCCGGTAATTTCCGCTGTCGGTCATGAAACCGATTGGACGCTGATCGACCTCGTTGCCGATGCGCGCGCGCCGACACCGACAAAAGCCGCCGAATGGGCGGTGCCTAAGTTTTCCGATCTTGCCAGTCAGACAAGCGACCTGGGCCGCCGTCTGAACATCGCCTCGCGGCGGCTCACGGAATCGGCACGGCAAGGCTTCGATTCCAACGCGGGGCGGCTCGATCTTGCTCTGCGCGGTTTCGTGCAAAAACGCCATACGCAGTTTGTAAGCGCGGCCAGCCGCTTGCCATCGCGGCGCAACTTGATTGCCTCACCGCGCCAGCGCTTCGACGCCACTGGCCGCAGGCTTGGGCGGGCTTTACTCTCCAATACGCGCGCACATACGACGCAGTACGCGCGGATCTCGGCGCGCCTGCAACCGCGGCTGATCGAAGTTCGACTAAGCCGCACGCGGGATCGTTTGGACAGCTTGAGCCGCCGCGGCCTCGAAGGGCTGGTGCGGTCTGCGGGCGGACGCCGCGCGCGCTTGGAAAGGCTGACGGGCCGCATCAGCATCGCGCCGCTGCGCCAGCGCCTGGTGCGCACGTCTGAACGGGTTGCCGAGCTCGACGCGCGCGCTGCACGAGCCTTCCTCACGGGTAACCAATCTCGTCAGCGCGCACTCCACTCAGCAAGCCAGATGCTCACGTCGCTCAGCTATCACAGCGTGTTGTCGCGCGGCTATGCAGTGGTGCGCGATGCAGACGGCACAATGGTAAGGTCGGCTGCCACTGTTTCGCTAGGTCAAAATCTGGAAATCGAGTTTGCCGATGGGCGCGTCGACGCAGAAGCCAAGGGAACATCGCCGGGCAACCCGAGCACCAGCGGCCCGGCATCGCAAGTCTCGCGTGGGGGGCAAAAACCACGTGGCCAACCGCCCCGGGCCACCGGTCGCACGGCACGAGGCCAAGGCTCCCTGTTCTGAATTCAACGCTTGACGGCGCGCGCGTCACAGCCGATTTAACCGGGTATGCGGCCATCCACAGACGCCTAGGGACAATGATGAACCGGTTTGAAAAATTGTTCGGCGGGCGGCGCGAAGCCAAGGTCCGCTACAAGGATGGCGATTTTCACGTGCTGACTCCGGGCGATTTTGTGCGCTGCGCCGTGACAGGGCAAACAATTGATTTGCCGGAACTGCGCTACTGGAGCGTTCCGCTGCAAGAAGCTTATGCATCTCCCGAAGCCGCGCTGAAGCGAACGCTCGACCGCAAGGCGGCCGAAATGGAAACCTGATTTTCAACGCCTAGAAAGCACGCCGCGCAAGAGCCTATCGAGTTGCGCTGCACTCTCCGGGTCGAGCACCGAGCGCACGGCCAGCACCCGCGCTGACTGTTTCAATTCTGATTGCTGACCCTGCGTCTGTGGCAGCCGCACCCAATCCTTTTCGGTGGTGATCAGCGTTGCACCGCTCAACTTCGCGTTCGCGAGCAGACTGCGGGCGTCGTCTTCCGAAAGTGTCTGATGATCGCGAAATGCCACGCGATCGATCACCTGAGCCCCCAGCGCCACCACCAGATCAAAAAACCGTTGCGGATGGCCGATACCGGCGAACGCGATGACGCGCGCACCTTTGAGCCAGCCCGTATCTTCTTCAGGTTCGACAGAGGCATGGAGCAACGGCTTTGACAGGTCTTGCCCAAACTCAAATACCAAAGAGTTTGGATCTGCGCTAACGCTTGCCGGTCCGTTCAAAACGATCGCATCACACAACTCCATCTGAAATGCGAGAGGCGCACGCAGCGGCCCTGCTGGAATAATGCGGCGATTGCCAATCCCGCGGGTGCTATCCACGATCGCGATCGAAAGGTCTTTCGTCAGCGACGGATTCTGCAAGCCATCATCCATGACGATGACATTGGCCACGTTGCCCAGCGCTTCGATCACCTCGGCCCCCGCCCTGCGATCCCGGGCCACGAGCGCCGGCGCAGCACGTGCCAGCAGCAATGGTTCATCGCCAATCTCGTTTGCGGTATGGACGGCCGGATCAACCCAGAGTGGTCCGCTGACGCTGCCGCCGTAACCGCGCGTGAGAAAAACCGGAGCCGCGCCCAGGCTCTTAAGGCGTTCGGCAATGTGCAGCGCAAACGGCGTCTTTCCGGTGCCGCCTGCGGTAAAATTGCCCACACAAATGACAGGAAGTTTTGCGCGATAAGGCTGAATGTTTTTAAAGCGCGCTACGGCAACGGCTCCGTAAAGCCAACCAACCGGGGCAAGGCAGCGCGCCGTGAATTGATGGCTGTCGCTATACCACCACGCGGGCTCGCTACGTGGCACGCGACACCCGCTGCGGGACTGGACTCGTGACGCTTGCGGTCGCGGTTTCCTTCTCAAACTTTTCCAAGAACGGCTCCAGCGCTTCAACCGTTCGCTCCAGCGCGCCGCTCATCGTTGCCATGGCTGCATCGGCACCAGCCCGCATCTCTGCAAGCGCGTCATGATTTCGATAGAGCCTTGTGACTGCCGTGCAAATATCCTGCGCGTTGTGCACTTCGACCACGCCCTTGAGGCGCAGGAGCGTTGTGTAAGTATCGCGGAAGTTCTGCCAGTGCGGACCGGTCAGCACGGCACTGCCATGCCCAATCGGTTCAATGGGGTTTTGCCCGCCGCGAT
>JANNXL010000458.1:0-1891 GCA_031409575.1 Hyphomicrobium sp. | reverse complement strand
CTCGCGCCGGCTTTTTTGAGGTCCGCGCTGGCATCCTTGCCGGTCTTCTTCGATTCCGCAGCGGTCTGATGCCAGCAGGTGGCGATCTGATGATTCACCTTGGCAAAACATTGCTTCATCTCGGTGTCGGATTTTAGGGTCCCGGCCTTCACGCTGTCGCCGCATTTGTCCAGTTCGGCGCCGGCCTTTTGCATGCCGGCTTTGGCATCAGCCGAGACTTTGCCTGACTGCTTCTTGACAGCCGCCGCCGCCTTGTGGCACTCGGCCGCTGATGCGTCCAGGTCCTTTTTCATGAACGACTCGTGAGCGGCGGCCAGGCTCTTGTTGGGTTGGGTCGCATACTTGTCCGCTGCGTTCTGGGCATAAACTGCAGGGATGGCCGCGAGCAATACGGCGAGGAGCAACGGGTTCAAACCGACAATGGATTTCATTTTCATGGTATTTTGGTTTCTGTGCTTTGGTTATTTGTTTGTTTCTTCGTTTTTTGTCTTACGTCAGATCGGGGGGCGGGGTCGGTGAGGCGAGGAAAGCCTTGTCCCTAACCGTTCACCACGCGTAATTCTATTTTTTGTGTTTCTTGGCGTGCTCGTCGTCCATCCGCAGCACGAGTTTCTCTGCGCCGCCGCCGTGCTCATCAAGATCCATGAACAAGCCCGCGTCCGTGAGATCCAGCGCATGGGAGTTTTCCCAATCGTGCCGGGCGACTTTGTCCAGACGTTCCACGATGTCGTCATCATGCACTTCAATGGCCAGTTCACGCCGGTCGTCAAAGCTGCCGGGCGCCAGGTTGATCGAACCGACGATGGCGCGCAGCCCGTCGGCGAGCAGCATCTTGCCGTGGAGTTTCAGGTGTTTGAGCTTGTGAATCTTGACCCCCACATCGTCCAGAATGCGCAGGCCGCCGACGCCCTCGATGATCTTCTCCTTCTTGAGCGTATGCGGCGGGCGGGCCATGACGTGGACTTTGACGCCCCGGGTGGCGGCGCGGACGAGGCGCTCGATGATGACGGAATCCTGGTAGCGCTCGTTCTGGACGAACAGTGTGTGCTTGGCCTCATCAATGAACTGGGCGATGCGTTCGCGTCCGTTGACCGGGCACCAGATCAGGTGCGCACTCAGGCCGGGCTTGAATTCCTTCCGATGCCAGTCGGCGTCGAAGCACTCGATGATCTCTTTGACCGCGTGCGGATGCGTCGTGGTAATGGCGTAGTCGCGGGTTTCGGTAAGGTTCTTCGTCACCCAGTTGAGCGACTTGACGAAGGCAAGCTCTTCATCCACGACCATGGATTTTTCGTGCGTGATGCCGAAGTCGGGGTTGCTGTCCTTCTGCGCAATGCTCGCATGTTCCAGGGCCTTGCGCACGGCCTCGTTGTCGTCCTCGCCGCTACGGCGGGCGGCATTGAGCATGATTCGGACTTTAACCCCGCGTTGATGGGCAGCGACGACGGCTTTGATCAGGTCGGGATCGGAAAAGACGAACATCTTGACCTGCAGCGATTTTTTCGCGGCATTAATCGCGTCGAGAATCGGCTTCGAGGATTCATCGGGGAGAACTATCAAAGAGCGCGAGGACATATAATTGATTTTTGGTTGCGCTGGTTAATGGGCTTTCGTTGGTACGCCAGTGGTAGCTTACGCGGCCGGCGTGGCTCGGGCTTGGATGCGGTGGAGTTCGGCATAGATCTGGTTGCGATTGGTCAGTTCGTCGTGGCTGCCTTCCTCGGCCACAAAGACCAAGCGGGTCATGCCTTGCGCGGGTGGGGCGGTTGGGTCGGCCTCGGGAGTGGGTGTTGCTTTGCTCATAGGTCCTAGAATTCGCTGGGGAAGTTAATTCAAAAATGCGATAATTCGCAAGGGGCTTAGTTAAACTTCTTCATGCTGCCGCCGGGCC
>JANNXL010000457.1:0-5798 GCA_031409575.1 Hyphomicrobium sp. | reverse complement strand
GCCACCAACATGATCCGCCTGGCGTTCGTCGATGAATTGGGACTGCCCGATGGTCATAGCCCGGACGCACTGCCGATCGGCGGCATCAAACTCGCGGCCCGGCCTGTGCCGGGCAAGGGGAAGTAGAGACGGGTTTGAATGGTGATAGGATCTCACCTTCCGGCTTGACCACGTCTGCTTTCAGGCACATCGCGCACTTCGCAACGTTTATCGTGGAGTGGCAGAGATTGACCCATAGCGGAAATTCTCGCTTCGAGAGACATGCGGTCTCAATTCCGCGTGGCTCGTGCCGGGCACGAAGGGCAGCCGGATTCGTGGCAAATGCGGCACGCTTTCCGGTACCTTGCGGGATAACTTAGCTTGCAGCAGGCCGATACTGTTGTCGAGGGCCACGCGCTCAACTAGTTTCCAGACTGGGATAGATTATTTTTCGGAGGCGAAAATGCGTTCTTTGAAACTCGGCTTGGTGGCGGCGGCTTTGGTCTGCGCTCTCTCTGTGACGGCTCAGGCCGCCGACTGCACTAGGGTCGCAGCCCTCGGCCAAATGTTGACCCACGATACCGCCGTGCTGTTCTCGAACAACGCCCTAAAAAACACCATCGCTTCGAAAGGCCTTGTAGGGCAGGGACCCGTGAAGACGACCTGCGAAGATGAAGGGGCCACGACGACTTGCCACTCCTCGCAGATGGCCTGCAAAGGCGGCACACCCAAGAGCTGCCTCGGCGCGTGGCTGTGCTTCCCCGGGTGACCCCCCCCGCTCGGCGTGAATGAAGCTTAGCGCGACTTCGGGAGAGGGTTTCGATCCGTTTTAGGGACTCGTCCTCCATCGCCGATGGTGAAAGATTCGGCCGGTCTCGTGTACGAGCGGTCGTTGAAGCCGGGTCGAAGACCACTGTTTTCTTGTCCGTATATGGCGCTTCTCGGAAGTACCGCCCGGAAGCGTGTGGAGGTTGCTCCATTCCCGGCAGCAGAACTTTTTCGCCGCCGGCAAACAAAACTTATCCCCGGCCCCACACACGCGCAGCATACTCCTCCCATCCCGCCGTATCTGATCGGGCGCGAACCTGGAGCTGCAGGGACGCGTTTCGGCGGGAGCGTGACGGACACACGCCAGGGAGTTCAGCGCGCCTGGGGATATCTCATCGCGTGGCTTCGTGCTTCGGCACGAGGACGTGCGATGGCGACTGCCGGCAGGGTGTATGTCCCTGTTCAACTCTCGAAAACGATGCGCGAGAGGATGGTGGTGTCACGGTTCGAAAAGGGGGCCCACCCCCGTGTCATGTGCGGGGCGGCGAAAGCCGCATCACGTTAGAAAACAAGACACCAGGCTCAGCCGCCCCGTCTCGTTTTTTGCTTTGCCCACGGCGACTCCCGTTCCGGGAGCCGGCCGCCGTGGGCGTTTGCGGCGGGACGTTCAGCGTACTCCAAGTGAGCCAACCGACTCGCGTTTCCAGCGAGCCGGGCGCGAAGCGTGTGTTGGCGTCTAACCCAAAGTGTCAGACACCAACACAAGTGCAAACGCACGCGCGTTGCGGCACCAAACCAATTTACAGCTCCGTTATCCACATAAGCGCAGCACAGCAGAACGGCGTCGGATTAGAAAATTTATTTATAGAAAAGCCCTTCACGGGGCATCGTTCGCCCCAAATCCATGGCTTGGGGGGCTGAATAGCCCCTTGGTGTGGGAAACGTGCCACGCCGCCCGGCTGATACGCCCACCGTGCCCCTTTTCGCGCTGGCCGAATCACCCACATACCTTTGAATACACGTTACTATACTGTAAGCACGGGGTCGGTACGTTGATCTGTCCGCGTTGTACCTTGAGGCGACGCCGAGTGCTCGCTGGCCGTGCGGGTAGGGGTTTTGAGGCCTGAATGTTTAAGCGAATGCAGACCGGATTCGTGATTTCAGCGCTTGTGTTAGCGGCTGCGCTTGGGCTTGCCGGGCCGGCTGCGCGCGCCGAAACCATCAACGAGGCGCTTGCTTCGGCTTATCAATACAACCCAAAGCTCGATGCAGAACGTGCGCGGCTGCGCGCGACTGATGAGAATGTGGCACGCGCCTGGTCGCGGTACCGTCCGTCGATTGTCGGCCAGGCGGACGCCGGCGTGCAAAGTGCCAAATCCCGGCCTGGACGGCGTGACATCGAAGGTTATACCGACCCGCAGACCTACCAGCTGAATGCCCAACAATTATTGTTTGACGGGTTCAGTTCGGCGAACGCGGTCGATGGTGCGGAAGCCGGTGTGCGGGCTGGCCGCGAACAGCTGCGCAGCGTCGAACACGAAGTCTTGCTCGAAGCAGCAACGGCCTACATGGATGTGGTGCGCGACCAGGCCGTTGTTCGCTTGCGTGAGAGCAACGTCGGGTTCTTGACCAAAGAATTGAAGGCCACGCAAGACCGGTTTGCAGTTGGTGAAGTGACCAAGACAGACGTGGCGCAGTCGCAAGCGCGGCGTGCCGGTGCGATCTCAGAACTCGATCTTGCCCAGGCAAACCTGAAATCAAGCCGCGCGCGGTTTGAGCAAGTTATCGGGCATCCGCCGGGTATTCTCGCCGAGCCGCGCTCCGCTGATGCGGCCCTGCCCAAGTCGCTCGATGAGGCGACCGCCATCGCCATGAGAGAAAGCCCCAACGTGATTGCGGCCCTGTTTCTCGAACTGCAAGCCCGCCACAGCGTCGATGAAATCCGCGGCGAGCTTTTACCTCAGGTGAGCGTGTCGGCCAACTACACAGACTCAATCGAGCCTTCGGTCATCCTCGACGAACAGGTGCGTGCGTCCGTAACAGGGCGCGTCGTCGTTCCGATTTATGAGAATGGCGGCGAAGTCTACGCCCGTGTGCGCCAAGCCAAGCATACGCATGTCAGCCGCCTGCAGGAAATCGAACAGCGCCGCACCGAAGTTCAAGCGCGGGTTATTTCGGCTTGGTCGCAGTTGCAGGCGTCACGGGCTCAAACGGAGTCCGACAGGGTTCAGGTCGAGTCGAACCAGATTGCGCTTGATGGCGTCCGCGAGGAAGAGCGCGTGGGTCAGCGCACGCTGCTCGATGTGCTCGATGCCCAGCTCGAACTCGTCAGCGCTCAGGTTCAGCAGGTCGCAACCCGGCGCAATCTGATCGTAAACGGTTATACGGTTCTGCAGTCGATTGGCCGTTTGGAAATGGCGCAGATGGGTCTGACGCCTGACGTTTATGATCCCGAAGTGCACGCCAACGAAGTCCGGCGCCAGTGGTTCGGCCTTTCGATCACGCATGATGATGGCCGCGTCGAGAATGTCGATGTCTGGAATAGCGGTCACGCACCGGTAAAGTAGCGATGAAGCCGCCGCCGGCTATCACGCGCTCAATTGAATTTGCGCTCTGTCCAAACAGCTGACCCTGCGCTAGGCTCGGTAACGTGTGAGAAAGCGCAGGCCCGTGCCCCGTGCGCCTGCAACCGCCGGACCCGTGCTGTGACAGAACCCCTGCGCCCTGCCGCCAATCGCTGGAAACGATTCTCCGATTGGGACGAGCGCCCGCTGCGGCTCGATAAGTTTGCAGCCGAAGACGCCAGCCACGGCTTCGCTGCCTTCAAGAGCCCGCATGATCCAGCACCGGGGCTCATCGTTGGCGGCAACAGTGTCGCGTCGATGGACGGCGTGGCTGCCGTTGACTTTGACATGATCGACGCCTTCATCGCGCGCTATCACATCGATCCCAAGATCGCCCCCGAAGCCATGGCGATGCCGTCGCTGCAAGTGGCACGTATGCTGGTCGATATGAATGTGCCGCGCGTTGATCTGGTGCGGCTGGCACATGGCATGACGCCGGCCAAGCTCGCCGATGTGGTGGCGCATCTCTCGTCGCTGGAGATCGCGTTTGCCTACAGCAAAATGCGCGCCCGCAAGACGCCAGGCAATCAGGCGCATGTCACCAACGCCAAAGACGATCCGCTGCAAATGGCGGCCGATGCTGCAACAGCTGTCGCCTTCGGGTTCGACGAGATCGAGACCACGATGCGCGTGGCGCGCAATGCCTGGTCGAATGCGGTGGCGTGCGCGGTCGGGGCCTGCGTCGGGCGCTGGGGAGCGCTGTTTCAGTGTTCGAGCGAAGAAGCCGAGGAACTGCGCATCGGCATGGCGGGCTTCACGTCGTATGCCGAAACCGTTTCGGTTTATGGCACTGAAAAGAGTTTCATCGACGGGGACGACACGCCCTGGTCGAAAGCGTTTCTGGCAGCAGCCTATGCTTCGCGCGGTATCAAGATGCGCTGCACGTCAGGGGCGGGCTCAGAACTCCTGATGGGCTTCCATGAAAAGAAGTCGCTCCTCTATCTGGAGGCGCGCTGTCTGTGCCTGCAACGCGCCATGGGTGTGCAGGGTACGCAGAACGGCGGCATCGATGGTGCGCCTGTTACCTGTACTGTTCCCGGCGGTATGCGCGAACTGATGGCGGAAAACCTCATCGCGGTTTGGCTCGATCTTGAATGTGCTTCGGGCAACGATGCGCGGCCGACCGAGTCTGAAATTCGTGTTGGGGCCAAGATCATGCCGTTTCTCATGGCCGGCTCCGACCTCATCTGCTCGGGCTTCGGCTCGATCTTGAAGTATGACAACTCGTTCAATGCCTCGCTGCTGAACGGGGAGGAGCTGGAAGACTATCTCGTTCTCCAGCGCGACTTCGAAGCCGACGGCGGACTGACACCTGTTGAAGAAACTCGTGTGCTGGAATTGCGCACGCGCGCTGTTGAAGCGATTGGTGCGGTGTTTGATGAACTGGGTCTTTCCACGCCGACGGCTGCCATGAAGGCGAGTGTGGTGGCCGCCTCAGGGTCTGATGAAACACAAAGCTACACGCCGCGCGATGTGGCGCTCATCAGCGAGGCTATTCAATCGCGCGGCATCACAGTTATCGACGTGATCAAGGCGCTGGCCAACCGCGGCTTCGCGGAGGAAGCGCAAAATCTGCTCAACCTTGTGCGCTTGCGCATCTCCGGCGACTATCTGCAAACGTCGGCCATGGTGCGCGGCGGCCGTGTGATGAGCGCCATCAACGATGCCAACGATTATCTGGGTCCAGGCTCGGGTTATCGCGTGAGTGAGGCCCGTCGTGAAGAACTCATCTCCATCCGCGATGTTCTAACCCGCGAAGAAGTGCTGCGCGCCGAGGGCGTTCATAAGGCGGCTGAGTCGCGCCGTATCGGTTACAAGAGCATGGGGCCAGCGGCCATCGGCACTGCGCCGCTCGAAGTGGTGATTGGCGTCAGCCCGGCCTTCGGGCTCAAGCTGTTCCAGACGGTTGCCGGGCACCCCTTGTCGAGTATCTTGCGCGTGCTCACGGCGGGGATCAGCGAAGGCGGTGCAACGGCGCGCATCGTGCGCATGTGGCACACGGCTGATACCTCGTTCCTTGGGCTCAGCGCCGCGCGCCTGGCAGGCTCGGGCATCGGCATTGGAATTCAAGCCAAGGGGACAGCCGTCATCCATCAAAAGGACCGGCTGCCGCACAACAATCTCGAACTGTTTTCGAACTCGCCCATTACCAGCCTCGAACACTATCACCGCATGGGGGCCAATGCGGCGGCCTACGCACGTGGTGATCTGCCCGAGCCGGTCGTCGTGCCGACACGCGGCGAGGCCATGGGCGCGCGTCACCATGCACGTGTGTCGCTGATCTACGCCATCGAAACCGAAATGACGGTGGAAGGCGGCGTGCCCGAAGAGATTGCCATTGCAATGCTGGCAGGTGCGCCGTGAGTTCAAAGCCTCTCGATACGTCAGACTATCAGATTGCCGAAAAGCGCCCCGAACTCGTGCAAG
>JANNXL010000456.1:0-2831 GCA_031409575.1 Hyphomicrobium sp. | reverse complement strand
CCTTGCCATCAGCCGAGGCAGTCACGGTCTCGACGGGAGCCGAGATGACGGCCGTCTGGACTTCCATGCGATAGAAATTCGAGTATCCGAGCATCCCTGCATATCCGAACACGAGCGTGCCGAGCGCTAAGTAAATGCCGGTCATCACAATGGTTTTGACGGGCCAGCGCTTGACCGGCGTGCCCTTCAACATTTTTGGCGGATCGGGCTCCAGAGAGGCGGGAGTCACTGGAACATCAATGCGTTGGATGGTGTCTTCGACATCGACCATGGAGCCGCGGACGAGCTCTTCGATGAAGTGCTGCATAAGTTCGCGCTCGCGTTCACCAATCTCGGTGAAGCGGGCCGCAAACATGCGCTGCTCGGGCTCAAAGCGCACGACCTCGGCTTTGACCGAGAATGAAACGTCGAAGCCTTGGAAGGGCAAAGTCAGGCCGAGCGCGACTTCTGTGCCCGGTTCGGGCAGCTCTCCGGGGAACTCTACAAGGCGTAAGCCACCCAGCGACCAATCCGCAGCGCGAAGGCTATGTCCTTGACATTCAACGAACAAAGGCGCCGTCACTCGATGGTGGCGGCGCTGATCTGCTCGCTCTCGTCTGACCTTAACCGTCATTACGCGATACTCGGATTCACGGCGCGCGGAGACGGCCGGGAGGCTGTCTCAGCAACGTCTGTTGTTGCATGGAGACAGTTAATGGCCTGTTTCGAGGGCTTTTGCCGAACAGTGGCATAACCACCTTCAGTCGCTGCACAACAAATGCGCACACGTTCCAGATCAAGACGTGTACAGAATTTACAACATGCTGATTTATAATGATATTATTTAGTATTCCTTGGGCTCACTGTGGAGACTGGATCGCCATTGAGTGCCTCGCTTCAGGCCTTGCCCGCGAAACACCTGCACATCATCGATTAACCGTGTTGCGGAACATCTATTATTCAGAAAACGCCTGAAAGGCTCATGCGGCAAAACCTCGAAAATAACTGCGTTCTTGCATCGCGCGTGCTGCACTTTTCCGGCCATCCGTTAACGGCTCTTCATCATTCCGCTGTGAAAATCTTTCCCGGATTGAGAATGCCAAACGGATCGAGCGCCGCTTTGATCGCACGCATCACGCCCACGGCCGTCCCACTCTGATAGGCGAGCGCGCCGATCTTGCCTTGCCCGATGCCATGCTCTCCCGAGCACGTGCCGTCCATGTCAGCCGCGCGCCGCGACAGCCGCTCTAAGAATTTGTTTACGGTTGCGACTTCCGCCGGATTGGCCGCATCGATCATCGGCACGGTATGAAAGTTTCCGTCGCCCACATGCCCCACGAGCGGTGCGATCAAACCGCTTACCCGAATATCCTCGACCGTCAGTGCCACGCATCCGGCAAGCTTAGACACGGGAACGCAGACGTCCGTCACGACTGGTGTTCTGCCCGGCCACGCCGCAGCGATGGCCCAGAACGCATCATGGCGCGCTTTCCAAATCCGGTTTCGATCACCAGCATCCGCGGCCACATCGACCTTCACCGCGCCCGAACTTGCCAGCGCCTCGCGAACGCCGGCTGAACTCACCGCCGCCATTGCCTGCGACGTATGCCACTCGACAAACAAGGTCGATTTCAACGCCAGCGACAGCCCGGCATAGCGATTGACAGCCTCCATCGTCAGCGCATCAGCAAGTTCAACGCGCGCAAGTCCTGCATCGATCAAAGTCAATCGTAGCGCCGCCTCGCACGCCGCCTCAAGTGTCTCAAACACCGCCACCGCCGCCCCGATGGCTTCGGGCACGGGATGCAAGCGCAGGTTCAAGCGCGTAATGATGCCCAGCGTGCCTTCGGACCCGATCAATAGCCCCGTCAAGTCATATCCAGCCGCTGACTTGCGCGCGCGGGTACCCGTCTCAATCACCCGTCCGTCCGCCATCACAGCCGACAGGCTCAAGACGTTGTCGCGAATGGTGCCGTAGCGCACGGTGTTGGTGCCGGACGCGCGCGTTGCTGCCATGCCGCCGAGCGTGGCGTCTTCGGAACCCGGATCGACGGAAAAGAACAAGCCCGTATCGCGCAAGTGCGCCTTCAGCTGACGCAGTGTCACGCCAGCTTCCACCGTGCAATCCTGATCCACTTGCGACACGCGCACGATCGATGTCATGCGGCTCATGTCAATTGAGATGCCGCCCATCGGCGCATTCACATGGCCTTCGAGCGACGTGCCGGCCCCATAGGCAATGACTGGAACCCGAAACTGCGATGCGATCTCGAGAATGCGCACCACATCATCGGTACACTCCGCCCAAACAACCGCGTCGGGTGGCTGATTGGGCACGAACGACAACGTATTCCCGTGCTGCCGCCGCACCGCCTCGCCCGTCTCAAAGCGGCCGGGAAACAACGCGGCGAGCCGATCTAGACCGGCTTGGTGTGCAGGAGTTATCATGGGCGGCAGGTTACAAGAGGTGCGCGGGGTCGCAAGACAGCAAATATACATGTGCTCGTTTCCTGTCGTGGATCAGGAGGAACACCACCACCGTCAAATCCAGCCTGGATGTCATCCTCGCGCTTGTCGCACGGCTGTCCGGTTTAGCTTAGAGCCGCTGGCGGCAAAGTCTTTTGTGCAAAAGTAAAAAGCTTTTTCGGAGTTTGCCGGAACGCCGAATTGTAAAGTTGCGAAATCCCCGGTGTCCGAGCTTTTCCCTCTTATCGTCATGGCCGCGTCGCGGAGCGGAAGCGCAGCGATTGCGCGCGGTGCGCGCAACAGGCGGCCACCCACGACAAGTATCAACGAGCGCGGTTTTGCAGGAAAGACTCGGCGTTGCAGCAAGTTGATTCAAGTTGCGAAAC
>JANNXL010000455.1:0-6778 GCA_031409575.1 Hyphomicrobium sp. | reverse complement strand
GCCTGGATGAGCCGCTGGTCGGTGTACTGGCCGAGCGTAGCAGAGATTATCGAGCGGACGCCGACTTTCGCCAGCAGCCCCGGATCGAACCAGTCGACCATTTGCGGCAGATCACCTGCGCGTAAGCGGCCGATAATGTCCTTGCCCCGGGCGGGACTATCGTCGGGCTGCTCGATGGGCGGCGTAGGATCGGGAACGATCTGCATGGCACTCACCTCGCAACGCTGAACGACATCACACACGATAGGGCATGCCGGATCTGAACCGAAAATAGTAAAACCCAGCGGCAGCGCGTTAGTATCGAAGCTGTGCTGAAGTTAGAGCAAATCTAATGTGGCGTCGTGCTGCCGCTTTTGAACTTATGTGCTTAGGCACGTGTCAAAACAGCAACGCCTGCTTACACCGCCACCAACAACCCCCTCGCCTCTGCCAACGCGCCATCGAGCAACTCAAGCCCTAAAATCCGGCCCTGGTCGACAGGCCCGGGAAAGGTGATGTGTCCCGGCGGCATGCGCTTAAAACCGAAGCGCGCGTAATAAGGCTCATCGCCGACGAGAATGATCGCGCGCATCGCATTGGCGCGCGCGGCGTCAATTGCTTCGGCGACAAGTCCGCGGCCGTAGCCCTGGCCCGCGAAGTCAGGATGTACTGCGAGCGGTCCCAACAGAAGCATTCCGTCTGCTGCACCGATACGAACCGGCGTCAGGGTGACCGACGCGATCAACCTGTTGCCGAGCATGGCCGCGCGGCAGAACTGCGAGACCAGCAAGGCGCCGCCGCCGCGCTGTTCGCGAACACGGTAGGCCGTGCGCGCAAGGCGGCCTGGGCCAAACACTTCTGCATGAAGGGCTGAGACGATTGCCGCATCGTTCGCGTGCAGCGGGCGGTATGTGACGGAGTTGGTCATGATTGCGGGTGGGTGAGTGGGAAGAACTGAGTAGTAAGCCAGCGCCGTCTAACACGCACGGCTTGCGCCATCTACCCGCCTCAGATCACAGCCTTACCAGGTTTCCGAACGCGGGGCACTGCGCAGCACTTCGGCGAGGCGGACACGAGTTGAGGCATGCGTTCCTTCGGGCAGGGCATCAGCCTGAAAGAATCCGTGCTCGGCAATTTCAGTGTTGGGGACTGGCAGGCGCGTTTGCGTCCAGGCGCGGGCCACGAACAGCACGATATGGTCGCCCGGATAAACCGGCGCGTGGCAATAAATGCCAAACAGTTCCGGCATCGCATCGAGCCGGATACCGGCTTCCTCGTCCAGTTCGCGCGTCAAAGCCGAGAGCACGGATTCGTTTTTCTCAACGCCACCACCGGGAAAATGCCAGCCAGGCCGGTAGGCATGGCGCACCAGCAGCACGGCGTTATCGGGCCGCAGCACCACGCCTTGCGCGCCCATGGTGAGGCCGCGCGACATGCGCCAAAAGCGCTGCATAGCTTTGGTGATGAGAGGCTCCAGCAGCACGGCCTGACCAATCCTTCCGCTCACGGGATGAAACAAGGTCCGGTTTCGGCCGGTTCGCGGAATTTGGCAAGAGCCCCGGCTGCGCGCGTGTGATAGGCACAAGGGAAAATCCGGTTTTGCCCCTGGCCTAATTTTTCAAATCCCATGACTCCCATCGTCACAATCGCCCACCTGTCCGACGCGCATCTGGCACCCATTTCCGGTTTCACGATGCGCTATTGGAACGCCAAGCGCGCGCTCGGGCTTGCGAACTGGCATCGTGGACGGGTGCGCGTTCACCTGCGAGACGTTGCAGACAAAATTGCAGCCGATGTGCGCATGCAAACACCCACCCACATCGCGGTCACTGGAGATCTCGCCAACCTTGGCCTGCCGGAAGAATATAGAACTGCCAGCGCCTGGCTCGCACGCCTCGGCCCACCTGACCAGGTGAGCGTTGTGCCTGGCAATCACGACATTTACAGCGGCAGGCTGCATGGCGCGTCGTGCCTGACAGACTGGGCAGACTATATGAGGAGCGATGTCTGGAGTGCGGAAACACTGCACGTTGGAACTGGCTTTCCTTACGTGCGTCGCATTGGCAACGTGGCATTGATCGGTGTCAACTCAGCGGTGCCGACGCCGCCGTTCGTGGCGGCGGGGCATTTGGGCGCGGCACAGATTGCAGCACTCGCCAATGTGCTGGAGCGCATGCGGATCGCGGGCTTGGTCCGCGTGGTGATGATCCATCATCCACCATTGCCGGGCCAGGCACCCAATCGGCGTGCTTTAACGGATGCAGCCGAATTGAAAGCGGTTCTGGAGCGGTGCGGTGCGGACCTCGTGCTGCACGGGCACAACCACACCAGCACCACTGTGTGGTTACCCTCCGCACATGGAGCCGTGCTGGTCTGTGGAATCCCATCGGCTTCGGCGGCGATTGCTCACAAGGACGAACCGCTCGCGCAGTATGCGCTGTACCGGTTTGAACACGCAGGCGCAGTGTGCGCACCGCTTACGATCCATCGTGTCATCCGAGGAATTACCGAAGCGAACGGCGAGGTGATCGAATTGGACCGGAGCGATTTGAGCGCGAGCACCTAGCTCAGCACTAACTACTGTCCAATCATATCGACGCGCACCGGGGCAAGCCCTTGAGTGCGCATGCCGAGCACGTCGGCTGCGGCTTCCGACAAATCAATAACTCGACCACCGGCATACGGGCCGCGATCATTGATGCGCACGACCGTCGAGCGGCCGTTGTCGAGATTGGTCACTTTTACCTTGGAGCCCATGGGTAAAGTTTTGTGAGCGGCCGTCATGTCGTGCTTGTTGAACACTTCGCCCGAGGCCGTCATCTGGTCTTGCGAGTAGTAAGAGGCTGTGCCCGTCAAAGCGTGGGACGCACCCGTCACACGCGGCCCTGGTTTCTGAGTGAGCGACTGAAGAGATGCTGTCTCGATGCGCGTATCACGGCGCGCATAGACGACGGCGGTCCATAAGGGGTCTTTGGCCGGCACCTGCGCGCGCACAACCGAGGCGGTCCACCCTGAGGTGGTTGCAGGCGGGGCCGTCCAGGCGGAAAACATGCCGTAGAGGGTTTTTTCTTGGGCACTCGCCGGCGCAGTTGCAACTGCCGAAAAGGCAATTGCAGTTGCCACGCTCAATCGCCCTAGCTGATGCAAAAGCAAAGCCGCCCCCGGCACTAAAAACATCCCATCTCAATGGCGCTAGTGCGATTCGCGGCCGAAAAAAAGGCGAGGAAGGAAAAGCCGTTGGCTCGTCCACCCTCGCCGTTTGTTATGCACAGCTTGCGGAATTAGCCGCGGCCGAGAACCGCGACTGAAACCGGGGCAACGCCCGAGCCGGTCATGCCGACAACGCGCGCAGCACCGCGTGACAGGTCGATGATGCGGCCGCGAATAAACGGACCGCGATCATTGATGGTCACAACAACCGAGCGGCCGTTGTTGCGGTTCGTGACGCGAACCTTGGTGCCGAACGGAAGTGTTTTGTGAGCTGCCGTCATGCCTTCAGGGTTGAAGCGGCCGCCCGAAGCAACCTGCTGTCCCTGCCAGTAGTATGACGCCATGCCGGACATGCTGCCGCCAGAATACGAAACCTGTGCGGCGCGCTTTTTGCCAGACTTGTAAGTCGCGTAGCGCTTGCCGGACTTCGAAGTGTAAGCTGACTTCTTATAGGCGCCGGTGCTCTTGACGCACGAGGCGGCAGGACCCTGGCATTCCCACGTTCTGGCCGAAGCCGGAGCGCTGATCAGTCCAAGTGTAAGGGCCGCAACGGCGGCATGCAGGAAATTACGCATGTTATTCTCTCCGTGTTTGACGGCGACAGCGGTTCGGGTCTTTGCAGCGAAACGCGCACCGGATGGTGCACCTGGGGCTCCCCCGTTCCGGCCCGCCTGACGAGATCAGGGGGTCCATCCGGCGTAAGGCGGAGTTCACTCGACCCCCCGGTGAAAGGGGCCCGGTCTGCAAAACTGAGACCTGAACGTGCTACCAGAACGTGCTCTGTCGCCTGACATGAGACGCGGCCAAAATGTCTGGCCGGATCTGGTTCGTGCAAGGAGCACTGGGCATTTGTGGCCGTCAACTCGCTAAACTGAACGCCATTTAGGAGTAAAACTCGAAATCGTTGATTCATAAGGCAAAACCCATGCTGCGATGCAACAAGTCTGCGACAGCAGGTCGCGAATGTGACGTGTGAATTGGTGGTTTCAGGCTCCTGACAATGGGGCGAAAAAGTGGCTTTTGAAAATAGAGAAAACGGGCGGCGCGCCAGCCATTGTGCACCGCCGTCATAGTTAATAAGAGCGCTGGCGGCTATCGTGCCGGGGCGGGAGTCTTCAGGGGCAAAAAGTGATGCCGGCAGGCGATGCGATTTCCGAGACTGCACCCACGCCGTCATTCCCGGAAGCGCTGCGGGTTTGGCTGAAAATCGGCGTGCTCTCGTTCGGCGGACCGGCTGGACAGATCGCACTGATGCACCGCGAACTGGTCGATGACCGCAAGTGGATCGATGAGCAAAGTTTTCTGACGGGCCTTAACTTTTGCATGCTGTTGCCCGGACCAGAGGCGATGCAGCTTGCAACTTACGTTGGCTGGCGGCTGCACGGCTTGAAGGGCGGGCTCGCGGCCGGACTGCTGTTCGTACTACCGGGCGCGGCACTCATGCTGGTGCTGTCGTTGCTCTATGCCGCGTTCGGGCAGGTACCTTTGTCGGCGGCGCTTTTCACCGGCGTAAAGGCCGCGGTTCTAGCAATTGTCGCCGAAGCGCTGGTGCGGGTCGCACGTCGGGCCCTAAAGGGCCAGACGGATTGGATTTTGGCCGGGCTGGCATTTGTCGCGATCTTCTTTGCGCGCGTGCCGTTCCCCGTCATCATTCTGGCCGCCGGACTGTTTGGGTTTTGGCGCACGCATCAGGCGGGTGGCGCGCCTCAGGCTGCCATCTCGGTCGAATCGGTGCCGGTCTTGCAAACTCTCAAAACCATCGCGGTCTGGCTGGTGATTTGGATTGTGCCGCTCGCACTGGTCGCCGTCGCCTTCGGGCAAGATCACGTGCTGACCAAACTAGCCTGGTTCTTCTCAAAGCTCGCGATCGTCACATTCGGCGGGGCCTACGCCGTGCTCGCCTACATGGCGCAAGACGTGGTGGAGGGCTATGGCTGGCTCGCTAGCGGCGAAATGCTGGACGCGCTTGGCCTTGCTGAAACGACGCCCGGCCCGCTGATTCTCGTCACGCAGTTCGTTGGAACGCTGGCCGCTTGGCGCCATGGTGGCGGATCGCCGGTCTTGATGGGTATTCTTGGCGCCCTGGTCACGCTGTGGGCAACATTTGCGCCCTGCTTTCTTTGGATCTTTGCCGGTGCGCCCTACATCCAGCGCCTGCAATCGCAACCCCGCCTCAAGGGGGCCTTAGCGGCGATCACAGCGGCGGTTGTTGGCGTCATTCTCAATCTGACCGTCTGGTTCGCACTGCACACGCTGTTTGGCAAAGTGGATGATATGCCGGCAGGGCCGCTCACGCTGCACGTGCCGGAACTTGCCAGCGTCAACACGGTGGCGGCACTGCTAACCGTGCTCGCCTTCGTGCTGCTGTTCACCCTGCATCGCGGCGTCACCACCACGCTTGCGATATGTGGAGGGCTGGCGGTGGCGTGGCATTGGGTGGGTGTGAGCTGAATCCTACAACCACCCCTTCCGCTTGAAGTAGACAAACGGAATGATGGCTGCGAACAGCATGAGGGCCAGCGCAGCCGGGTAACCCCACTCCCATTCGAGTTCCGGCATGTGGCGGAAGTTCATGCCGTAGACGGATGCGACGAGTGTCGGCGGCATCAACATGACGGCCATCACCGAGAACAGCTTAATGATCTGGTTTTGCTCGGTGGTGATCATGCCCAGCGTGGCATCGAGCAGGAAGGTGATGCGTTCTGACAGCGAGCGCAGGTGTTCTGTCAGCGAGGAATTGTCGTGCTGGGCCGCATGAACGCGCAGCATGGTCTTGTCATCGCAGCCATGCTGACGGGCGACGGCCTCAAAGAAATGCAGGCTGCGCGTGAGAGACGTAGCACTTTCCTGAACCCTTGAAACGATATCGCCTTGCTTGCCGATGTCTTTGAGCAGCGCATCCAGGCGTTTGTTGCGGTCGCGCCGCGGCTTCATATCGAAGATGCCGCGCCCAAGATTGCTGACTTGATCCTGAACGTGCTCGATAAGGTCGGCTTTGAGATGAATGATACTCTCGTAAATGCCGATCAGAATAGCAGGAGCGTTTTCTACGTCGGCATCGCCGCGTTCGACGCGGTTGCGGAAATCGGGAAACAGCGTCGGCTCCGTATAGCGCACCGAAACGAGGTGATTCTTGCGCAAAATGAACGTGATGGTCGTGCTCTCGTGCGGCGCGCTGGTGCCGTTATGCACGACGAACGTCGTAATGTAGGCCGCGCCGCCCTCGTTGTAGAACCGGTTCGAGGCCTCGATTTCGCGCATGTCTTCGCGCGTCGGAACGGAAATGCCGAGGCATTTTTCAACCTGGAGATCTTCCTCCGCCGTCGGGTTGTGCAAATCAAACCAGATCGGGTGGTCGCCGGTGACGGCAACCTCACTTTGGCGGACGAGCTTACCCCCCACCGATGCGTAGACAGCCAGCATGTATCGTCCCCCGTCCGTGCCCGGTTGTCCTTGTGCTCCCCGGCGCGCGATCCTTACATGATCTTTTTGACGGTTGCACCCTGCCAGGGTGGCGAAACCGCGCTATACTGCTGTACGTAATCCCGTGTGTCGTTTGCAGGCCGGAAAATGCGCCTGCCCAGGTCTA
>JANNXL010000454.1:0-2017 GCA_031409575.1 Hyphomicrobium sp. | reverse complement strand
TAAAAGATCGAGTACGCACAAATTTCAATAGGTCCTGGAAAAAGTCAGCTTCACACTAATTTGCGCGTCTGGCCGGTTCACTCAATGTGCTCCCTTCGGCCCCCATAAACACTGCCAGGATACGCAGCGGTGCGGCCCCGGAGTTGCGGCCATTGTGGGCGACGGTCATGGCTTCAAGAACAGCGTCGCCAGACTTGTAAATCCGCGAACCTTTATCGCCATAGTCGACCGTCAATTCACCTTCGAGCATAAATCCAAAGGCCGGAACTCCATGGGTGTGCCAGCCCGTCTCTTCGCCGGGCTGCAAGGTCAAGATGATGGCTGTTACTTTGGCCGGCGCGCCGGCTGGATAGGCTATGGGCTCGTCTGTAACTGTTTGACCTGATGATAAAAGCGTAGATACGTTCTCCGCTGGTTGACGGGCCGACGCCCAAAACCCTGCGGAAAAAAAGGCGCCTGCGCACACGCACCCCATCGCCATCCGCGCAACCCAATACATATTTTTTGGCATTGCCTTCTTTCCAAGCATTGTTCAACCCCTATAGTCTAGCACCATGATCTACCCTCGCCGCTTTCATCCGATGCTGCACTCGTCCCCGCCAATTCGCAATGCAGTGCTGAGGCACTCAGCACTTGCTGCCGTTGCCTTCGCAATCCTAGGGGTGGGGAGTGCCCACGCACAGCGACAAGATATTCAACCAGAGCAAGCCACGGGTTTCACTGAGCAGACACTTGGAACCGCCAAACATGCCATGATCTCGACGGCCAATGCCATCGCATCCGATGCAGGCCGCGAGATTTTGCGTGCTGGCGGCTCGGCCACCGATGCTGCAATCGCCGCTCAGCTTGTGTTGGGGCTCGTTGAGCCGCAATCATCGGGCTTGGGCGGCGGCGCATTTTTTGTCCATTGGGACCAGGCCAGAAAAAGCCTGACAACCCTCGATGGCCGGGAGACGGCTCCTGCCTCCGCGACCCCAGATCGTTTCATTAAAGACGGCAAACCGGTCCCCTTCGATCAGGCTGTACATTCGGGATTGAGCATCGGCACGCCGGGCGTTGTGCGCTTGTTGGAAGACGCCCACTGGAAACACGGGAAGCTCGCGTGGGCCAAACTTTTCGAGCCTGCAATCCGGCTTGCGGCCAATGGCTTCGCGGTCTCCAAACGCCTCCACTTTTTGCTGCGCTGGACAGGCGCTCGCCAATTCGACGCCACCGCGCAGGCGCACTTTTTTGATGGAGACGGCAATGCCAGACCCGCAGGATTTTTGCTCAAGAACCCAGCGTACGCTGCAACTCTAACGGCCATCGCAGCCGGCGGTGCCAACGCATTCTATTCAGGGCAGATCGCCAAAGAGATTGTCAACGCAGCAAAGAACGCGCCCCTATTTGCCAGTGATCTTTCCATTGACGATCTTAGCAAATACGCCGTTGTTGAGCGCACGGCGCTTTGCGCACCCTACCGCACGTTCAGAGTATGTGGCATGGGACCGCCGTCTTCGGGCGGTATTGCGATAACGCAGATCCTGCAAATTCTAGAGCCCTTGGATCTTGGCAAAGATCCTGCCTCGGCGCGCGCCATCCATCTTATCGCAGAAGCCGAAAAGCTCGCCTATGCCGATCGCGAGCGCTATCTGGCTGACCCATCGTTTGTCAACGTACCGGCCGGACTAACAGACCCGGCCTATCTGTCATCACGGCGCGCCTTGATCAATCCAGACACCGCAATGGAGCGCCCGCAGGCTGGCGCACCACCCGGCATTGACAAGAGCGCATTCGGTGACGACGCCACGGTTGAGCGCGCGGGCACAAGCCACCTCTCTGTCATCGATGCTGAAGGCAATGCTGTTGCCATGACGACGACCATTGAAGGTGCGTTTGGCTCTGGCATTATGGCGGCAGGCTTTCTGCTCAACAACCAGCTCACAGATTTCAGTTTCATACCGGTCGCAAGGGATGGCCGGCCTGCAGCCAAACGTGTGGAAGGCGGCAAGCGCCCGCGAAGTTCAATGTCGCCCAC
>JANNXL010000453.1:0-5007 GCA_031409575.1 Hyphomicrobium sp. | reverse complement strand
CGGCAAAGGCAAGTTCATCGAGAAGGCGGCGGGCGAAAAGGGTGGTGTGCGTTTTGCGAAGTCGCCTGAAGATGTGCGCAAACTTGCCACCGAAATGCTTGGCAACACACTTGTGACTGTGCAGACGGGCCCGGCCGGGCGCGTCGTGCGCCGTCTCTATGTTCAAGAAGATATCAATATCGGACGCGAGCTTTACCTCTCGGCGCTTGTCGACCGGGCAACGTCGCGTGTCGCGTTCATTGCGTCCACTGCTGGCGGCATGGACATCGAGCAGGTGGCGCACGACACGCCTGAGAAAATTTTCACCATGACGGTCGATCCAGCCTATGGGCTGCAGCCGTTCCACGCGCGCAAACTATCGGCGGCGTTGGGGTTAAGCGGAGATCAGGTCAAACAGTGCGGCCTGCTGATCGCGGGGCTGTATCAGCTCATCCTGGAAAAAGATCTGAGCATGCTTGAAATCAACCCACTGGTGGTGACCAAGGAAGGCCGCCTCGTTTGCCTCGACGCCAAGCTGGATTTCGATGGCAACGCACTGTTCCGCCACCCTGAAATTGCCGCGCTGCGCGACATCACCGAAGAAGACCCGATGGAGATCGAAGCCTCAAAGCACGATCTCTCTTACGTCAAGCTTGATGGCACGATCGGCTGCCTCGTGAACGGCGCTGGCCTTGCCATGGCGACCATGGACATTATCAAGCTCTACGGTGCCGAGCCGGCAAACTTTTTGGACGTAGGTGGCGGTGCTTCGAAAGAGAAGGTGCAGGAAGCCTTCAAGATTATTCTGTCAGACCCCGCTGTGAAGGGTATTCTGGTCAACATTTTCGGCGGCATCATGCGCTGTGATATCATTGCAGAAGGTGTGGTGGCGGCCGCCAAGGAAATGGCCATCACGGTGCCGCTGGTCGTGCGGCTGGAAGGCACCAATGTTGATTTGGGCAAGAAGATCCTCAAGTCATCCGGCCTCAAAATAATTCCTGCCGATGACTTGGCCGATGCCGCCAAGAAAATTACAGAGGCTGTGAAGAAGGCGGCTTAAAAGACACGTCAAACACCTTTAGAATTGACATGCAACACATTTACACATATCCTGTGTAAATGAAAAATATCACCCTCGCGATCGACGAACATCTCCTCAAAGAGGTCCGTAAATACGCGGCCGAGCACGACACAACCGTGAATGCGATCGTGCGCGAAAAGCTCGCTGAGGTCGTTGCTTCCAAAAAGCGCATGGCCGATTCAATTGAGCGGATGCGCAAAATAGCCGATGAGGGCGGCATGACGGTCGGCCCCATCACCTGGACGCGCGACGACATCTATGAGCGTTGAGTTCTTTCTTGACACCAACGTGCTGCTCTATGCGGCAACAGCCAGTATTGCAGAGCGCCGGAAGCAGGACATCGCCTATGAATTGATCGCTGCCGACAACTTCTGCATTTCGACCCAAGTGCTGCAGGAATTCTACTATAACGCAACGCGCAAAACCGGGGTGAAAATGCGACCGGAAAAGGCAATGGAATGGTTGGACGAACTTGCCCATTTGCCTTGTTTTGTTGTCAATACTGAAGCCTTCAGACAAGCCGTAGGCATTTCATCGCGCTTCCAAATTAGCTATTGGGATGCCGCGATTCTGGCGGCCGCCGAAGCGTTGGGGGCAACCACGTTGTACTCGGAAGACTTGAGCCATGGGCAATCGTACGGCCCGGTCAAGGTTGTGAACCCCTTTATGGCTGCTTAAGCCGCTCCCCCAACCTTCGTCGCTCTTGATGCAGCGCACAAAAGGGCTCACAAAGGGCGATCCGGCACAGCCAAACGCTGAAACGGCTGGGCCGTAAAACGGGGAACCGATGTCCATTCTGATCGACAAGTCGACCATCACCATTTGCCAGGGCTTAACGGGAAGCCAAGGCACCTTCCATACCCTTCAAGCGCTGGCTTATGGCACCAAGGTTGCCGGTGGCGTCACACCCGGCAAGGGCGGTACGAAGCATTCCGATGCTGAACTGAGCGCGTTGCCGCTGTTCAACACTGTGCATGAAGCCAAGTCTGCAACGAAGGCCACAGCCACGGCCATCTATGTGCCGCCGCCGTTTGCGGCTGACGCAATTCTGGAAGCCATCGATGCGGAAATGCCTCTGATCGTGTGCATCACCGAAGGCATCCCCGTTCTTGATATGGTGAAAGTAAAGCGCGCTCTCGACGGTTCCAAGTCGCGGCTGATCGGTCCCAATTGCCCGGGCGTTCTGACGCCGGATCAGTGCAAAATTGGCATCATGCCGGGCAACATCTTCAAGCATGGTTCGGTTGGTATCGTGTCGCGGTCGGGCACTTTGACTTATGAAGCTGTCAAACAGACGACGGACGCAGGCCTCGGCCAGACAACGGCCGTCGGGATCGGCGGCGACCCCGTGAAGGGCACGGAATTTATCGACGTGCTCGACTTGTTTCTGGCAGACCCCGAGACCAAGTCGATCATCATGATCGGCGAAATCGGCGGCTCGGCTGAAGAAGAGGCCGCAGAATACTTGAAACATGAAGCCAAGAAGGGCCGTATCAAGCCTATGGCTGGTTTTATTGCTGGCGCTTCTGCACCGCCCGGTCGCCGCATGGGTCATGCCGGTGCCATCATCTCCGGCGGCAAAGGCAAGGCTGAAGACAAAATAGAGGCAATGAAGTCGGCTGGAATTGCAATGGCAGAAAGCCCGGCATCGCTTGGGACGACATTGGCGAAAGTCTTAAAGAAGAAATGAAGGTTGACTAACATGCACTGAACCGCGAAGGGCGCGTAAGTTGCCCCGCGGCTGGAGAAACGCCCTGTTGGCGGCCGGGTTAGTGCCTTCTGCAACGAAGGACGCCCGCTCAATTCAGGATGATCTGATGTCACGACAAGCGCTTAACGAGCAGTTTCTGCGCACCTCATTCCTCAACGGCACCAACGCAGCTTACGTTGAGGATATGCAGTCGCGCTATGATCGCAATCCGGGTTCGGTCTCGGACGAGTGGCGGCATTTCTTCGAAAGCCTTCAGGAAAATCGCCCCCGGACCCGGGTTGACGATCATGCGCGGCCAGAAGCATCCAGCACAGGCCCATCGTGGGGCGTACCGCTTGAAGAGTTGCAAGCAAATGGTGCCCGTAACGAACTGATCTCCGCACTCACCGGCGACTATGGCGCTACAGAAAAGCGCGTGCGCGAGCGGATCGCGGAACGCGCACAGACGGCCGGATACGAGATGTCTCCTGCGGCGTCGCTCAGGGCCACGCAAGATTCCATTCGCGCCCTGATGATGATCCGCTCGTATCGCGTGATCGGGCATTTGGCAGCCGACCTCGATCCGTTGGGGCTTGCTGATCGCGACGTCCACAAGGAACTGAAGCCTGAAACCTACGGCTTCACGGAAGCCGATCTCGACCGGCCGATTTTTATTGATCGCTATCTCGGACTTGAGACTGCCACCGTTCGCCAGATTTTACAGATCCTGCGCCGCACGTACTGCCGCAAGATCGGTGTGCAATTCATGCACATCACATCGCCGGCACAGAAGTCGTGGATCCAGCAGCGCATTGAGCGTGAAGACTCGAGCGTGCGTTTCACCGAGCAGGGCAAGCGCGCCATCCTCAACAAGCTCATCGAGTCGGAGACCTTCGAAAAATTCTGCGACGTGAAGTACACCGGCACCAAACGATTTGGTCTCGACGGTGCCGAGGCGATGATCCCGGCGCTCGAACAGATCATCAAGCGCGGCGGTCAGCTGGGTGTCAAAGATATCATCTTAGGGATGGCGCACCGCGGGCGCCTAAACGTGCTGTGTAACGTGATGGCAAAACCTTTCCGCGCCATTTTCAATGAATTCAAAGGCGGCTCCTGGAAGCCTGAAGAAGTTGAGGGCTCGGGCGATGTCAAATATCACCTCGGAGCTTCGTCCGATCGCGAGTTTGACGGCAATAATGTGCACCTGTCGCTGACGGCCAACCCGTCACATCTAGAAATCGTCGATCCGGTGGTTTTGGGAAAAGTGCGCGCCAAGCAGGATCAGCATGGCTGCGAAGCCGGCGAACGCACGCCGGTTTTGCCGTTGCTCATTCATGGCGATGCCGCGTTCGCCGGCCAGGGCGTGGTGGCCGAATGCTTCGGGCTGTCGGGTTTAAAGGGTCACCGCACCGGCGGATCAATCCACTTTGTGATCAACAACCAGATCGGGTTCACTACAAATCCGCGCTACTCGCGCTCGTCTCCTTACTGTTCGGACGTCGCTCGCATGATCGAAGCGCCGATCCTGCACGTCAACGGCGACGACCCGGAAGCGGTTGTTCACTGCGCCAAGATCGCGATCGAGTTCCGGCAGACGTTCCAAAAGCCGGTCGTGATCGACATGTTCTGCTACCGCCGCTTCGGCCACAACGAAGCAGACGAACCAGCGTTCACCCAGCCGATCATGTACCGTAAGATCAAAAACCACCCAACGGCGGTTGAAATCTACTCCAAACAGTTGATCGGCGAAGGCGTTGTCACGCCGGGCGACGTCGAGCAAATGCGTTCGGATTTCCGCTCGCATCTCGATTCCGAAATGGAAGCAGCCACGAGTTTCAAGCCGAACAAAGCCGATTGGCTGGATGGCCGCTGGTCGGGCATCGGGTTTGCCGAGGATGAGGCCCGGCGCGGCACAACCGGTGTCGACATTTCTAAGCTCATCGATATTGGGCGGCGCGTTACAGCGTTGCCATCAGACTTCGAGGCGCATAAGGGCGTCGTCAAGATCATGGAACGCCGTCGCGAAATGATCACCTCGGGCAAGGCCATAGATTGGGCCATGGCCGAACACCTCGCCTTCGGCAGCTTGATGGTCGAAGGGTTCCCCGTTCGCTTGTCGGGTCAAGACAGTGAGCGCGGTACCTTCTCGCAACGCCACTGCGTGTTGATCGACCAAGAGACGGAGCGCCGGTACACGCCACTAAAGCATGTGGCGCCCGATCAAGCGCGCTTCGAAGTTATCAACTCCATGCTTTCA
>JANNXL010000452.1:0-2160 GCA_031409575.1 Hyphomicrobium sp. | reverse complement strand
CTCCAAGTTGCCCCCTACGGTTCGAATTTATACTATCGAAAAGCGGAAACCACCGGCGCCTATTTCCCCTAAGTTATCCTATCAACTGTCGGTGTGACTATGCGGCAACACATTGTGCGATCACTCGAAATTTGAGCGATTTATCAATGAGGCAAGGTCAATAAAATAAGACCCTCTGGCCAGAAAAAATTGAAAACGATATAGGTGTTTGGCACGAGCGGTTATTCACTTCATCCATCCAATGTACTTAACTGACACCGGTAAGTATCGAGGTGGTAGTGGGCATGCGCCGTCTTCCCGGCGGAAACTTGCCGGGCATTTTTCTTGAGGCAGGACAATTTAGTGGTTGGGTCGAGTTTCCGTTTTTTGATGGTTGCAATTCTGCTCTTGGGTCTAGCTGCGTGCGCGTCGCGGCCTGGCAGTGATGTGCTTCGGCCCTACGCCCAAGTTCCCTCGTACACGAAAAAGGTCAAACTGCTCGTCGCGACGACCCGTGAACGGGGCAGCGCCGAAGACCCGGACGCATTCACCGCGATACGCTCTAAGAACCTCAACTTCGCGGCACTGACCGTTTCCATTCCCACTCAGCATGTCGCCGGCGAGATCGAATGGCCGGACCAGTCAACGCCTGACCCATCCCGGCATTTTGTCACTACGGATCGTCAGTTTCTCACGGGCAACGAATTCCTCGGCAGAATACGCAGCCGGGCCAAAGAGGGTGGCGACGAGGCCAACAGCGTTCTTGTGTTTGTTCACGGCTACAACACGCTTTACGAGGAAGCGGTGTATTGGCTGGCCCAAATCCTGAACGACTCCGGGTATAGCGGCACGGCGGTTCTTTTTGCCTGGCCGTCGCGGGGCAAGGCGCCCTTGTATCTCGCCGACCGCGAAGCCAGCACCTATTCGCGCGACTATTTTGAACAATCCTTACTGCAGATCGCATCGCTGCCAGAAGTTAAAGAAATCAACATTCTTGCCCATAGCATGGGCAACTGGCTGGCGGTTGAAACACTGCGTCAGGCCAAAATGAATGGCCATGGTAACTTCAATGGCAAGCTCGGTGATGTCATCCTGGCCTCGCCCGACCTCGATGTGACGGTTTTTAGAACACAACTCGACGTCATTGGTCCGCTGCCTCGCCCCATCACCGTACTTATTTCGGGCGACGACGAGGCTCTGTCACTTTCGACGATGCTGGGGGGTGGCGTCGATCGCGCTGGCATGCTTACAGCGACCGACGCGCGGGCGATCGAGGGCGCGGCGCGCTACAATCTGAACGTGGTCGACCTAACGGCAGTCGATGATGGCAGTGGCAATCATCACAGCAAATACTCCAAATCCGGCGCGGTCATGAGTGCCATCGGCAAGGCACTGCGCACGCACGACGCAAAAACTCAACCACAGCAGGGCGGCGTCGTTACCACCGTGACCAATGTGGGAGAAAGCCTGCTGAAGGTACCCGCTGCAATCGTGGGCGCTGCACCTCCATGAAGGGATGGCTTGGTTCGCGTGCGATGCGTCCCATCGCGTCGACGTGAAGCTGGCAGGGATGATCAATGTGCAGTGCTGCGAAATGCGTTTGCGGGACGGGCCGCGGTGTGACTGCACGCAACCGCCATCGTTGAAGTCGTGCCCCGCTGGACGCCCTTGGCACGGTTATTCGACTGTTGTTTCAGTGCTGGCAATGTGAACTGCCAGAAGGCAGCCGTCGGGCGTGTACGAACAGTGCTCGGTGCCATCACGGAACCAGACCAAATCTCCGGCCCGAAGCACCGTGCCGTCGTTCTCAATCAGTTCCCCTTCGAGAATGAGGAACTGCTCGTGTCCATTGTGCCGATGCGGCCGTGACGTCATGCCAGCTGGCATCCGGTAGACATGGAATCCGACACCGAGCGGAAGCTCGTCGTCGAGTTGCAGAACGCTATCGCCAAACGCGGCCCCATCTTCAAATACGAATGGTTTGAACTCCGCAGACTTGATGTTGACGACGCGCCGGTGATCCGGATTGATTGGCTTCATGATGATGTATTGCCTGTTGCTTGATCTGCCGATTTCAGGTCTTCAATCTCTTTGCTTAGGCCAAGGTCTTTGAGTGCTTGTAGCGGGTCCTCATGATCGAAGGGTGAGCAGATCCTGAAGACTTCAAGGCACTCTGCGCTT
>JANNXL010000451.1:0-4875 GCA_031409575.1 Hyphomicrobium sp. | reverse complement strand
TCTTTGGCAGCCAGGGCGGCAGGGGAGTGATCGATAACACCGTCATTCCCTTTGATGTGGGGACGAAAGGTAAGCTGGGCCTCATCCATGGTGAGGGTGAGGATGTCCCATTCGTCTCGCCAGAAGCTGGCGTTGCTCATGTAGCTCTGGAGGTTCTTACCGAGGCCGTCCTTGAGCACGGAGGTGGCGGATTTGATGCGCAGGTTCGGGCAATTGACGTTGGTCGAGGTGGTGGCACGGAAGCGGTCGGTGTCAACGTCCAGTCCGGTCAAGGCTCCGAGTTGCAAGCCGACGGCCTGACGGAAGAGTTCGCCTTCGACCCGGGCGCGGTTCAACATTTGAAAGATGACGACGCCTCCGAGGGCGAGCGCACAGGCGACAAAGGTGACGATGAGTCCAACGCGACGCTTCTTTCTCGTGATGACCGTTTGCTGGACGGTCCGCCGACGTCGCGAACCGCCTTCATGACGAAGGCGATCCAAGATTTCGTCTACGGAGTAATTGGCTTTATCAGCTGCGTTATCGGGATCGACGGGGGGCATGGAGGTAAAATTGCGATGCAGTTGCCGGCAAATAAGCGCGGCAGGGGTAGGGGACGTTTGACTGGTCTGCGGGACTGTTAAGGGGTGCCGTTAGTTGCCAGGAGCGGGTTCGTCCGGTGCTGCGTCCACGGTGCCACGTAACGGGGCCACGCGTCGTCCGGCGGGGTCCTGGATGTTGACGGTGACAAAGAGAATGATGGCTTTGCGCTGGGAGGATTTGACGCTGCTGCGGAAGAGGCGGCCGATCAGGGGGATGTCTCCGAGAATGGGCACTTTATCGTTGATCTCGTTGACCTGGGATTGTTTCAGCCCACCGAAGGCGATGGTGTTGCCATCGTAAACTGTCACCGCAATGTTGGGAGTGCGGATGATCTCGAAGACTGGCTGCACAATCTGATTCAGGGTGGCAACAGTGACGATGCCGTTGCTGGAAATGGAATTGATGGGGCTGCCGTAATTGATGAAGCCAAGAAATTCCGAGAATTCCGGTGTCATGCGTAAATCGACGGAACTGTTGTCTTCTGCGATGGTGGCTTCGACTTCCAGCCTGTTGCCGACTTCGGTCATTTTAAAGGTGGTGGGGATGGCAGGTGTCACAGGGGCATTACCGCCGCCACCGGGGAATTGGCCGACACCACCATTGTTAAAGGGGTCGTTGTTTCCAATTCCACCAGTATTTTGAGGGATTTGGGGCGGGTCGTAATCCGTTGGCCAAATGAATTCCCGCACGGCGCTGGCCTTGGCGATCTGACCACTCTTGACCACGACCTCGATGGAGCTGGAAAGATCGGCGCCTTTACGCTGGTCGAGGGCGCGGACGACGATCTGGAATTGGGGATCGGTGAATTGTCCCACCAACCCAAAAATGCCGGGAGAAAGCTTGCTGGGCTGTGCTGCATAGCGGTCACCTTGCAATAAGGAGTTGATCGAGGGGGTGGAGTTGATATCACTAGCACCACGCAATCCCCCGGTTAGTGGGAGTTGGCCTGTGGGAACGGAGTTTCCGGCGGCAATGGCAGGATCCATAAAGGGATAGTCCAGAACGGGACTCGTGGGAGTGCCTTTGGTGCCGTAAGTGCCGCCGCCGCCGAAGAGGCGGTTGGTGAGGTTAAATTGCCCCATCAGGATGTCGAGCCCGAGTTCGTTAAGGGTATTCTCGTTGATTTCGAGTCGAGTGACCCGGATGAGGACCTGTTTCGTGGCTTTGGACAGGATCTGGGAAACAAAGGTATCCACCGCGTCCAAGTTCTCATCCGTATTGGTCACAACCAGACGGCTGTTGCCTTTATCAAAGGAGGCGCTGGCCCCAGGCGGGAAAGGAACCCCACTCTTTTCGAGGAAATCCTGGGCACCAACCTTCTGAACCGGAATGCCCGCGCCAGCAGCGCCCCCGGGGGTGGCGCTGGCAAAGGGATCAATCGCAGGGGCGGCCGCATCCCCCGCAGGGGCACTGGATAAAAAGCCCGGAGGAACGGAAAAGATTCGGGTGGAGAGCTTGGTGCCCGCTGCCGCAATCGAGGTAAAGGAGACTAAGCCGTCCGCCAACTTCCATTTAGTGCCGGTCTGGTCCGCGACATAATCCAAGACTTGATACAGCGGCACATCGTTCAGGTTGAGCGTAACTTTGGGGAGTTTGGCCTGCTCTGCCAGGGGCAGCTTCAACAGGATGTTGATCCCTTTCTTCGAAGGCTCAGCCTCGAATTGGTCGTATTCACGGCACTTCGCGACAAGAAATAGGATGACCTCGCTGAGGTCTGCGGAGTCGAGGCTTAATTTTGGGAAAATGATGCCCCGGAGTTTACTCGCGACGGGGGAAACGTTGCTGCCTTGGTTCGCTCCGGGCAGGCGGGGTGTCATTGCGATGTCAGGCACGGCCGTTTCCCATTTCCGATCAATGTCGGTTATCATTTTGGCCCGGGTGTGGTCTCTGGCAGCGAGTTGGTAATCGCTGATGAATTTCTCACATTTCTCCATCCCTCTGCGGGCGCCCGCATTGTGCGGATCTACCGACAGCACTTGATTGTAGGCTGCCAGCGCAGATTTAAAGTCGCCCAGATCAATGAAGCCGCTGGCATAATTCAACAGCTTTTGGACCTTGATCACTTTGGGTGGAAAATCCGGCGTCATGGCAGGATTAAAACGCTCCGGGTCCAGTAGCTGTTTTTTCAAAAGCTGCGCTCCTGGATGGTCGGGTAGCATGGTCGGGGTTAAGACGGTGTTCAGCAATACAGTGGCCTCGTCATAGCGCCCTTCCCCCGCCAAGAGACGGGCTTGGGACACACAGGCTGCGGCGTAGCTCTCCATGGCTGCGGCTCGTTGCTTGTTGACCATGGGGGCCTGGGGCAATAGGTCAATGGCCTTGCGGAACTTATCCATCGCCCCAGCATAGTCCTTATCCGCCATGAGCTTATCCCCGCTCTCTTGCAAGGCGGCGGCCTCGCGTGCATCTGCCGTGCGTTTGGCAATTTCCGCCTCCATGCGGTTGACGATACCGGATGGACTCGAACCGCCTTCAATGGGGCCTGCGTTAGTATCTGCCATGAGCAGGGAGGATACGATTGCGCAAACAAAGGTGACTGGCAGACTGAACCCAAGGTCAAGCTGGCCGCACTTGCGATATGAAAGATGACGCATCTGGAAGGTGAAGGGAGATTAAGGTAATCGGAAAAACTTCTACAGCATAAGAAATTTATCCTGAGAAGGGGCAAAGTAGAAGGTGTTAAGCAAAATGTAACGTCAAAAAATCGAAAAAATGCACCGCCGCGGATTCGGAGCGTTTTTGGCGCCAAAGATGATCAAGGATTGATGTTTCGGATACCAATGCAGAAGGGGGATCGCTCGAACCTTTCTCAAGAGGATGCAATGGCCGCAAAAAGCAAATCCCAAGAGACGCTCAGGATGTCGGAGCGCGTGGTTGTCGGGCCTTGCCAGTCGATCCTGCAGTTATGTGCAAGATGATCATCGTTGGTTTCCTGGAGAGCCTTGGCAGCGAGCGCGGTATCGCCTCGAGGTGTGCCGACAGCCTCACCATCCGACGATGGCTGGGCCTCCCCTTACAACACAAACTCCGAATCACTTCAGCTTCACCATTTTCCGACAATTCCTTTCGGAGGAAGACTTCGAAGCGGTGCCTGCCTTCATTTTAGAGGAATTTCGGCCACGTGGCTTACTCAAAAGCAAGCATCTCGGGAGCGATAGTTCCATCATCGAGACCTAATGCCGGCCTGAGTCAGGATACTGGGCGGTGATGGGGAAGTCGGTGAGGGCGTTGCCAGATTAGATTGCAGGATGTGTAGATTGCAGGATGTGGAGCAGGGAGAGCGGCTTGTCGGTTGTTACCATGAAATCGGTCTGATGGCTTTGGCTGTAGGCGCCCAGCGCCCAGCCCGTTGGCTGCTTTTTGGTAATCGTCGGGATTGGGTCCGCAGGTGGGAATGCCTGATAAATCGGTGGTTGCGGTTGGTCGGCGAAAAATAATGCGAAATAATGCGAAAAAAACTTGCGCAGAGTGGGAGACTGGGTATTCTCTCGATCCCGCCGCAAAACGCAGAGCGGGTTTCGAGGGTGGTGTAAGCAGCTGATCAAATTAAATATTGATCGGCTTTTTTATCCCCTGAGATACCACACGTTCTTTGAAAGCAATGGTTTGAATTACTCCACACGACAATAGGCGTTGGGTGACTTTTTGATCGCAAGATCCACTGGCCGCCCGACAAGCATTGAGAGTAATTTGAATGTGAAGATTATTTTGTGCGTTGCGCGCTGAGAGTAAATCAGATCCACTTTTAAGTGTGATTTGTTCAGTGCGCACAAACCTACAAGACGCTCTGAGCAGCCTGCAAGGGTCAGTTGGAGTGGTTTGAAGGTCTTACGTTTTTTACTAATTGAGTTTGATATATAACAATATAAATAGCCCCACATTGATTCGTGGGTGCTAGCTAAATTCGGTCAGTAATCACTATTCTTTTTATGGAGAGTTTGATTCTGGCTCAGAACGAACGCTGGCGGCGTGGATAAGACATGCAAGTCGAACGGGGCTTATAGCAATATAAGTTCAGTGGCGGACGGGTGCGTAACACGTGAACAATCTGCCCGAAGGAAGGGGATAGCCCATGGAAACGTGGATTAATACCCTGTGTGATTGTTGGGAGGCATCTTCTGACAATGAAAGGCGCTTTACGGTGCCGCCTTCGGATGAGTTCGCGGCCTATCAGCTAGTTGGCGGGGTAATGGCCCACCAAGGCTACGACGGGTAGCTGGTCTGAGAGGATGACCAGCCACACTGGAACTGAGACACGGTCCAGACACCTACGGGTGGCAGCAGTCGAGAATC
>JANNXL010000450.1:0-5224 GCA_031409575.1 Hyphomicrobium sp. | reverse complement strand
CGGCCCAGAACAATCCAGCTGACCAATTGCCAATCGCCCCGCGCCCAGCGATGATCACGGACCCGTGCCACGTCGTAGCGGCTGGGGAATTCTTCGATCACTTCAACGTCGGTCGCAAGTCCTGCCCGGGCGTAAAGGCCTTCAAGAAGATCGTGGCGCAGCACCGTATTTTCAGGGAAGCGGCCTTTAATAGAAGCCTCGAAGGCGTCGATGTCGTAGATGCCTTTGCCAGCGAATGAGCCTTCGCTGAAGAGGTCCTGGTACACATCCGACACCGCACCGGCATAGGGATCGATGCCGGCCGAGGACGAGAACAATTTCTGAAACACAGATGCGTCTGATCCGGCCGGCAGGCTTGGCGTGACACGCGGCTGGAGCAACGCATATCCATCGATGACCCGTTGTGTGTCGGGAGACGACACGGGACGGTTCAACGGATGAAGCATTTTGCCCACCAGCCGGCGGACGGCGTCCCGCGGCAGACGGGTGTCGGCGTCGAGTGTTACCACATACGCCATGCGGCGCGGATGCGATGTATGGCCGGGTTCAAGCGAGACGAAGGATGTATCAGTCGCGTCACGCAGAAGCCGGTTCAACTCGTGCAATTTTCCCCGCTTACGCTCCCACCCCATCCAGCAGCCTTGTTGCGCATTCCACTGGCGGCGGCGGTGATAGAGATAAAAGCGCGCCTCGCCTTCGGCATCGAGTGGATGCTGGCGGTTCAAGCGCGCGATGCCATCTTGCGCTTGCCGCAGCAGTGGCGCGTCACCGCTATCTTCTTCAGTTGGCGAATCTGTCCAATCTGTCAGAAGCGCGTAAAAGACGTTGGGTTGCTGGGTCGCCAAATGGTGCACCTCCAGCCGGTCAACAAGGTCTTCGATACTCGATTGATCCGTTAGGAGCGCCGGAATGACGACAAGTGTGCGTGCGTCGTCCGGCACGCCCTGGCGTAGTTCCAAGCCAGCGATAATGCGTGGCTGGATTTCGTGAGAAATGGCTTGGTTGACGATGGCAATGGACAGTTCCATCGCAGGAAACAGTCCGGCCAGAAGCAGCGCGACGATCGTGACTGTGGCAACGGACTGACCGGCCAGCGCAAGTCCCGGCAGAGATAAAAGCGCTGCAGACAGCAGCAATATGCTGGCGACGTAACCCGGAAGTCCGCCACTTTGAGTGACGGCAGCCACCACGTCGCGCGCCTGGCGTTTGAAACCAATTTTCACTTCCAGTGCGCGGCAGCCTTTGCCGAGCAGAAAGTATCCTGGTTCGCTTGCCTTCGAGCCTTGCGGTTCGGCTTCAGCCATGGCCACTGCTTGGAGTGCAATTTCAATTTCTGACATCGGCGACCGGCGGCCCAGTCTTTCGATGACATCCCGATAGGAATTGCGTGTTGCAAAGTTCATGGCAGCAAATGCCGGACTTTGCCGGAGAGCAGCATCGACGAGGCTTGCACGTTCGAAAAATATTGCCCAGTCGACATCAGGCATAACACGCATACTGCGAATGATGTGGCGCACGGTGTTGTTCGTGGCCCCGATGCTCTGATGCTCGCGTTGCACCACGTCTTCGGGAGATGTACCCAAGCGTGCAAGCTCGTCCCGCAGCCGGTCGCGGGCAGATCCAATGTCGCTGGATCCATCGCCCAAGCGGTGCACAAGTTGCACGACAAAGGCGGCACGCAAATGCCCGTTGGCGGCGGTGAGATGCGGTGGTGAAAATGGCTCCGACGCGAACTCTTTTTGTAACGCATAAGTATCGATCAGCGCGTCGGCTTCCTTGCGCTCATCGCGGCTGGCAACAATGCGGCGCGCAGCGCGCCGCAAATTCTCGACCAGCACAAGCCGCAGCGTGAGCGGCAAAGCCCACAGTTCGCCAATCTGGAGCGGATCTACGCGCTGATAAGCAGCGACAAATGCCAGGAGCGTCTCATAGTCAAAGCGGCTGTCGGTGTGCGCAACGAAGGCCCAAGCCACGCCCAAAATGCGTGGATGCCCGGCAAGCGGGCCATCGGCCAATTTTGGCAGTTGCTCGTAGTAAGCTCGCGGCAAATTCTTGCGCACATCGCGGATTTGCTCTTCCACGACATGCGAATTGTTGACGAGCCACTCCGCCCCGGGTGTCACCGATCGGCCTTCATCGACGGCCCGGGCGATGGAACGATGGGCTGAGAGTAACTGCTCCTCGTTGTCTGCGAGCCTGTCGTGGAGGCTTGTCACCGGCCTAGTGCTAGCACTGACCCTCTGAGCCCTGGCCAAGCTCTCGCCATGCTCCTCTAGCCGCTCCTGGCCGAATGCTTCTTCCCGGATTGCGTTGTCGTCGTCCCAAGGTGGTAACGCCCTGTTAGATTGTAGGCGTCCCCACCACTGCATGGTTCACAAGTTCCCGCATTGTGCTAGCGTTGTTTAGCGCCGGATCCTTGTCCACATGACGCAAGTCGCAAGCTTCGATCCTCACTCAACGCGCGAGAACGTAAAAAAGTTCCAAATCGTCCCTGGTGCACGCATGGAACTTTTTCCCTTGGCAAATGTTGGGAAAGGGCAACACACAAATTTTGAAGGAGGCTGGCATGGGCAAACTCACGCATTGGGCGGTGACGTTTGCAGTTATCGGTCTGTTTGCAGGTGTTCTCGGCTACGGCGAAGGTGCAGGAAATGCCGCACCCTTTGCGAAAGCATTATTCTGGTTTTCGCTCGGGATGATCGTGCTCTCCGTATCAAGCCGTTTTATTCGCCGCACATAACGATGCATCAACACAACACGCGCGCTCTCAATAATATTCTCACAGTTGGCGGCGCAATGATCGATACGATCGCAGTCATTGACAACGACATGATTGAGCGCATGAGCATGAACAATGCGGATCGCGCCTATTTGCTGTTGGAGGAAGGGCGCAAAACGGAAGCCGCACTCATTTCCACGCATGCAGGCGGCGGCGCAATCAATGCGGCCGTCTCGTTCGCGAGGCTTGGGTGCAGCGTGTCGACACTTGTAAAACTTGGCAACGACCACCGCGCACGCGCGATCGGTGATGTATTAAAGGCGGAAGGCGTTTCCGAAGCGTTTATCAAATACACGGATGCAGCGGGCACCGGCGCGTCCGTCATCATTTCCGCCCACGAAAGAAACGCAGCCATTTTCACCTTCCGCGGTGCCAACAGCTTGCTGGAGCTGTCCGATCTCTCTGCCGCACTCGCAACAGACGCAATCGTCAAATGGGGCATCGTTTACATTACGGGGCTCAGTGATCGTTCTGCCGAAGTTTTTCCCGAGATCGTCAACAGGGCGTTCGCACAAGGAGTCTTCATCGCCGCAAATCCTGGTATCCGGCAATTGGCGGCTCGCGGTGACACGTTGCTTGAGAGCATGTCAAAGATTTCCCTCCTCTCGATGAACAGAGAAGAAGCCGCAACGCTGCTGCCGCGTATCGTTGAAACTCAACGAGGTGCGGAGCCAGTTGCGAAATACCAGCCTGCAAAAAAAGGCACGGATCCGGCGTTGATGCAGCGCGGCCTTTCGGCAGGGGGGTTCACACTCGAACTGCCGCAGTTCTGCAAGGCGCTGCTGGCGTTGGGTCCTCGCTGTATCGTCATCACAGATGGAAAGCACGGTGCGTATGCGGCCGTGGGTAATGAAATTACATATTGCCCATCACTGCCCACCACGGTCGTGGGAACCGCCGGAGCGGGCGACGCTTTCACATCGACATTCACATGGATGTTTGCCAACGGGGCAACTGCTCGTGACGCTCTCCAACATGCCACCGTGAATGCGAGTTCAGTAGCAGGGTTTGCCGATACGCAATCGGGTTTGCTCAATGAACATGTGTTGACTGAGAAGCGCACTGCTGCGCAAGGCCAATTGGTGATGCAGTCGTGGAAGGGAGAGGAGGGTCCACTATGAACTGCATCTCTGCATGGCAGTGCCAATTCAAGGCCTCGAGATGTTCACCCGAGACCATTGCAACGTGCTAGATGTGCTCGAAACTGTAACCCGTGGGGTCGTTTATGAAGAAGCTGGATGTCGCAACGCATCCACTCATTGTCGGCATTGGCGCGTCAGCCGGTGGTCTGGCTGCGTTTAAAACCTTTCTTGCAAACATGCCTCGCAAACCGGGCATGGCTTTTGTGCTCGTTCAGCATCTAGATCCGCACCACAAGAGCCTATTGGTCGAATTACTTGGGCTCAACTCGCCCTTGCCGGTCGTAACGGCGTCCGATGGCGTCGCGGTCAAGGAGAATTGCGTCTACGTCATACCGCCCGACGCCACGCTCACCATCGCAAATGGTATGCTCCATCTGCAATCTCCGGCACCCGAGAGATCCCATCGCCGCCCAATCGACTCGTTGTTTGTATCCCTCGCCGAAGATCAGGGCGGGCGCGCGGTTGGCATCGTTTTATCGGGTGTTGGCAGCGATGGGTCCGCGGGCATCCGTGCCATCAAAGAGCGCGGCGGCTTGACACTGGCGCAAGCTGAATTTGATCACCACGCTTTGACAGGCATGCCCGACAGCGCAGCAGCAACCGGCATGGTGGACTATGTGCTGCCGGTTGAAGCAATGCCGGGCAAATTGATCGAACATCTTGGGCAAATGAATGGTGCAGTCAAAGGCGCTTCCATCGATGCGAAAAGCCTGGATATTCAGGAACACCTTCCGAAGATAACGGCACTCCTGAACGCCGCCGTGAAGCATGACTTTAGCGGCTACAAGGAAACGACCCTCATCCGTAGATTGCAGCGCCGCATGCAAGTTCTTCAGCTGGACACCGCAGATGCTTACATCAAGCACCTGCAAACAACCCCCGAAGAGGGCAACGCTTTGTTCCGCGAAGTGCTCATCGGCGTGACGGAGTTTTTCCGCGACACTGGCGCCTTCGAGGCGCTCAACACGCTTACGATCCGGCCGATGCTTGCTGCAAAGCAGGCAAACGACACGATTCGGGTTTGGGTGGCTGGCTGTTCCACAGGCGAGGAAGCTTACTCCCTCGCCATCCTAATGAAGGAAGCACTCAATGACCTCGGAGATGGAAAAAGTCCAAGCATTCAAATTTTTGCGACCGACATTGATCCGGAAGCCTTGAGCTTTGCGCGCGCCGGCCGCTATCGCGAGAGCGCCACGAAGCTGTCACCACAGCGGCTTCAACGCTGGTTCACAAAAGACGGCGCCGATTTCTGCGTCGTTCGCGAAATCAGGGACCTCTGCTTGTTCTCGGCCCACAGCCTTGT
>JANNXL010000449.1:0-4048 GCA_031409575.1 Hyphomicrobium sp. | reverse complement strand
CAAGGCCAGATGGACCGCTGGTCAATCGTGGCGACGCTCAACTATCTGCCGCACGACTATGAAGCCAAGATCGTGCTGTCGAAGGCCAAGAGCTTTGCCAAGACCGAGGCCAAGCGCAAACAGGTGTCGGGCATGGTGCGCGTTGCCGATCTCACGCGGTCGGCGTTCATCAACGGCGACCTCTCAACCGTCATGAGCCCGCGTACGGTGATGACCTGGGCCGAGAACGCCGAGATCTTCGGGGACATCGGGTTCGCGTTTCGCGTCACGTTCCTCAACAAGTGCGATGAATTGGAGCGGCCGCTGGTGGCTGAGTTCTATCAGCGCTCGTTCAACGAAGAACTGCCCGAAAGCACAGCGAACGTGGCTTTGAGTTGAGGCTGGAAAGGCCATGACCACCCCACCCGCCGGCAAACGCAAGGAAGCCCCCGCTGAACCGTTCAAGCGGGCGCTGTCGATGGCGTGCCGTGCCATTGCCGGCGATGGCGAGGTGGATGTTGATTTCAGCCCGGCGAAGCCTTCGATCGATGGCAAGCACATTCAACTGCCCGAACCGTCGCGTGTGCCGTCTGTCAAAGAAATCGCCATTGTGCGTGGGTGGGCTGATAGTTTGTCACTGACGGCCGCCTGTCATGACGCCAAAATCCACCGCAAACTCGCGCCTGTGGCCGGAGATGCCCGCACGATCTTCGAGGCTGTCGAGCGTGCACGCGTCGAGGCCGTGGGGGCCAATCGCATGGAGGGTATGGCGCAAAACCTTGCCGCAAAGTGTGCGGACCAATATGCTCACGGCCGCTTCGCCCACGTCACGTCACGCGATGAGGCTCCGCTCGAAGACGCGCTTGCATTGTATGTCCGCGAACGCTTGACCGGACAGTCACCGCCGCCGTCTGCAGCAGCACTCGTTGATATCTGGCGGCCCATAATCGAAACGCGCGGCGTCAAAGTTCTCAAAAAAATGGAGCATTTGATTGAGGATCAGGCAGCGTTCGGGCGGCTCATCCGCGACTTGCTGAACGCCATGGAACTCGGCGAGCACGATGGCGACTCCAACGAGGATGAGAGCCAGGCCGATACTGAAGAAGCGCCGCAAGGCGGTGACGACGACAACGAGAGTGAAGACGACGCTTCAGACGGTAAAGACGATTCCGCCGATGCACCTCCTGAAGACAGCGAAGAAGGCGATGCCGGCGAAACGTCTGACATTGCAGACACTGACCAGTTCGATCGCGACAGCCAAAGCCCGGAAGAAGCCGAGACGGCAGAGCCCTGGCAGCCTAATTTGTCGGTGCTCGATGCTCCGGAAAACTTCGGTTACCGCATTTTCTCCAAGACGTTCGACGAGGAAGTCGACGCCGAACAGCTCTCCACGCCGGAAGAGCTGGACCGTCTGCGTGCGTTCCTCGACAAAGAACTCAAATCGCTCTCAAGTGTCGTTGCGCGCCTCGCCAACCGCTTGCAGCGCCGTTTGCTCGCTCAGCAAAACCGCGCCTGGGATTTCGATCTTGAAGAAGGCGTTCTCGACGCCGCCCGGCTCACGCGCGTCATTCTCGATCCCATGCACGCGCTGTCATTCAAGCGTGAACGCGACACCGAGTTCCGCGATACCGTTGTCACGCTGCTGCTCGACAATTCAGGCTCTATGCGCGGCCGCCCCATCATGGTCGCGGCTTGCTGCGCCGACATTCTGGCGCGCACGCTGGAACGCTGCGGCGTGAAGGTTGAAATTCTCGGGTTCACCACGCGCGCCTGGAAGGGCGGTCAGGCCCGCGAGCAATGGCTGGCGGCTGGAAAACCGGCCGATCCTGGCCGATTGAATGATCTGCGCCACATCATCTACAAGCAGGCCGATGCACCGTGGCGGCGCGCAAAGCGCTCGCTGGCTCTCACCATGCGTGAAGGCCTGTTAAAGGAGAACATCGACGGCGAGGCGCTTACGTGGGCGCACGCGCGGCTCCTCGCCCGGCCCGAACAGCGCCGCATTCTGATGATGATTTCGGATGGAGCCCCGGTCGACGACTCTACCCTCTCCGTCAACTCCGGCAGCTATTTGGAGCATCATTTGCGCCAGGTTATCGCCGAGATTGAAAACAGATCGCCTGTCGAACTGTTGGCCATTGGAATCGGCCACGATGTCACGCGCTATTACAAACGAGCGGTTACGATTACCGACCCGAGCGAGTTGGCCGGTGCCATGACCGACAAGCTTGTGGAGCTGTTTGAGGAAAAACCAAAGCTTGTTCCAAGATTTCCTTCGCGCCGCCGCATGCATTGAAGCAACTGGCTTGCTGTATCTCATTGCAAGAGAAACGTCCGCATGTTCCGTGCCGGAGTGATCATGGTTCTTGGCCGTCTCACGCCCGGATTCGGACGTCGTCGCAGCTGGAAGCAGCTCGCCGCCCTTGCCGCGATTGGACTGTTGGGCTTTGGCGGGCTGGCTCTCGCACAATTGAAGCCAGATACCACAGCCCTCAAAGTTCAGCCGCTCGAAGTCTCCGCAGCGCCCATCCCCAGCTTCAACCGCTCAAATCCGGCGCAAACCACGTTTGGAAAATTGCAGTGGCGCGGCGGCATGGTGCTCACATCAAAAGCTGCAAACTTTGGCGGATGGTCGGGCCTTGCCATGGCGCCTGATGGGAAATCGTTCGTCGCCGTCTCGGACGCTGGCACCTGGATGGAAGGCCTTATCGCCTACGACGGCAATAAACCCGTTGGCATCAACGCCGCGCGCACTGGGCCGCTCAAAGCACGCGACGGCTCAGCCCTTTCCAAGCGGCGCGACCGCGATGCCGAAGCTGTTGTGCTGACCAGTGGCAAGCCGGGAAGCGGGTCGCTTCTGATTGCATTTGAACAGAACGACCGCATCGGCCGCTTTGCTTCTGCCGCCGATGGGATTGCAGCCCCTTCTGCTTACGTTGACATGCCAGCCGAAGCCAAGGCCATGCGCGTAAATGGCTTTGAAGCCGTCACTGTTTTTTCAAGCGGACCGAACGCCGGCAACATGATCGCGTTTGCCGAACGGGCGAAGTCCGGCAACGACCGCAACAATGGTTGGATTTGGCAGAACGGCCAGCCGAAGCCTTTGCGGCTAGGCGGCATGGGAGGCTTTGACGTCACGGATGTTGCGAGCCTTTCTAATGGCGATCTGCTGGTACTGGAACGGCGTTTCCGCTGGATGGAAGGCGTCAAGATGCGGCTGCGGCGCGTGAAGGCTGCGACGATCAAACCCGGCGCGGTGCTTGATGGCGAGGTTCTGATGACTGCTGATCTCAATCAGGAAATCGACAACATGGAAGGCTTGTCCGTCTCGCGCGGTGCGGAGGATGAGACAGTTGTCACCCTCATCTCCGATGACAACTTCAATAAGTTTCTGCAGCGCACCGTGCTGCTGCAGTTCATGCTGAATGACTAACAGCGCTGCCAAAACAAAAATGGCGCGGAGAGAGCTCCACGCCATTTTAAAATTTGGCTGCAATCGATTGCTTAAGCTGCAATCTTCTCAGCTTTCGATTTTTGAATGTCGCGCTTGATCTTGAGGCAGCCATCTGAAAGCTCTTCATTGCGTGCCTTCATCAGGAAGGCATCAAGTCCGCCGCGATGCTCCACCGTCTTCAATGCATGCGCACATATGCGCAGCCGGAACTGGCGTGCCAGCGTCTCGCTGATCAGCGTCACGTTCACAAGGTTTGGCCGGAACTTGCGCTTGGTACTGTTTTCGGCATGACTGCGCATTGCGCCCGCCATCGGCAGCTTGCCGGTCAATTCACAACGCCTGGTCATAAACGTCTCTCCTGGTCCGCGGATGCTGCTTGCCCATAAATTTAGGCGGCAGCGACCCTGCGGCGAATGATAAACTACCGAATTGGATTGCCGGGCCGGGCACAAGCCCTGCCGAACGATGCGTGTCTATAAACGTGTGGTCCGCAGGCCGTCAAGCAAACCCTTGCGTGGGCCGGTACGTCAAGCTAAAAGCCGCGACGCTGAGGCAGGCCCAGTGGGTTGCTAAGGCTTCCGGAGAGGTGGCAGAGTGGTCGATCGCGTCGCACTC
>JANNXL010000448.1:0-1709 GCA_031409575.1 Hyphomicrobium sp. | reverse complement strand
GTTTCAGACCGCACTGGCGCGCCATGCCTCTGGCGACCTCAAGCGAGGCCGTATCGTTGGCCTCATCGATCGCAAGGCTGAGGACGCGGGCGCGCACGTCGGTAGGAGTCGGGTTCATGTCGAAGGCGGGCGATAGCCGCCACCCTCCCCCGGCTGCATCGTAGAGAAAGCCGTGGTTGCGCAGATGGTCGTCGGTGTTCGAAATCAGGATATTGAATACGATGCGCCGCCAGAGCTGCGTGCAGTCCTGCTCGGGCTCGGAACCATATTGTCGGATGGCATCGATGATTTCGAGATAGCTGTGGTCTTCGTTGTCGCTGGCGCCAAGCATGCTCATTGCCGAGAGGTAGGGAATACGGATGTCGCCCTCGCGGTCGAACCGTCGCAGTAGTAATGCGGTGCGGTCGGCGACATGCTCCAGACGCCAGGTCGGCACGGTGATTCCGGCGCGGCGGGCCAGGTCGAGCGCCACCGCTTCCCATTGCATGACCGGGTAGGCATCATCGTTCTGTGGGAATTTGGCGATGGAAAGTTGACCGTTGAGGTCGAGCACCGAGGCCTTCGCCCGCGCACCGCCCAAGGACGATCCGGGAGCAAGGAGCAGCCGGAGATCATTGTCATCGTCACCATCTGCGGTGACCCGCATGGCGGCATTCAACAGTTCGCCAAGGCGAATGAGCGGCGGGACAGTGGTCCTTTCGCCGCTTGCCAGAAACGGGCAATCCGGGGCTTCCTTGAAACGCAGCGCGCCCTGGCGCGCGATGTCGCTTACGCCCAACAGGTAGTCGACTTCGCCAAGGCTGTGCGGCGCGCGACCTTCTGTCTGGGCGCGCCGCCGCTCGTCGCGCTGGATGAGATTTCTGCCCCAGCGATCGGGAGCAGAATCCCCAAAGGCACCGAAGAGCGAGCGGCCTTGCGGCGTATGCTGTGGTCCACCACCAAGCACGAGCGCCGGCTCCAGCGCAAAGCGCGCCGGATTTGCCAGCCAATGGGCGTCATATTCGAAGCTTGCGCTGTCGCGGTTACGGACGCGCCGCGCCCAAAGCCGCCCGACAAGTTGGGCAGCACCGGCAAGGTCAACGTAGACCAAAAGTTCGCGATCGCTCATGGCTGCGTCGCACTGCTTGGCTTGCTGGATCTGACCCGCTGCGGCAACCGAGCCTCTTCCAACTGCAAGCCGATGCTATCCTTTCCGACATCAGCAAGATCAGCGATGCGCTCGCTCAAACCGAGAATGAACAGCACGGTCGCATAGACCCCGAGCGATACACCGGGGTCGCCCTGTTCCACCTTCTGCAAGGTGCTGCGGGCAATGAAAGCGCGCTCGGCCATCAATGTCATAGTGATGCGACGGCGAATGCGCGCGGATTTGATATCGCCCCCGAGCTTGCTCAGGGCCCGTTTGACCGGCAGCGGCATGGGCGGCGTTGTGCGCATATCAACCTCTTTGACCGTTACTGTAGTCACAAAACGACTTATTGTCCAATAAAACGGTCAATCCTTCCGGCTGGCCGCCGCTAGATTCCGAAACCAAAAGTTTCAGCAACGCGCCTCGGATCAGCGAGGGCTGCAGACGATTTCACACTGCTCTCAGTTGTCTCGGATTGTTCGCTTCCTGGACGATGGCCTGACCGCGTTTCTTGGCTCCCTGTGATTAAATAATCCCCTCGATGTGTGTTGCCAGGCGGGCAAGCGCATCGTGAGGACCT
>JANNXL010000447.1:0-2819 GCA_031409575.1 Hyphomicrobium sp. | reverse complement strand
CCCGTGAACGAGCCCTTCTCATGGCCGAACAGTGTGCTCTCCACGAGGCTCTCGGGGATCGCACCGCAGTTGACGGTGATGAATGGACGGCCGGCGCGTTCGCTCTCGCCTTGGATGGCGCGTGCAATCAGCTCTTTACCGACGCCCGATTCGCCTTCGATCAGAACCGGAATGTTCGAGGCCGCTGCCCGTTTGCCCAGCGCGATCACACGCTGCATGCCATCGCCGCGCGTGACGAGATCGTTGAAGGTCAGCGTACCCTCAACCTTTTTCTTGATGCGTGAAATTTCAGTGGCAAGCGCTTCAATCTTCAAGGCGCTCTTGATCGAGACATCGAGGCGTTCGGGCGAGGCCGGCTTGACGACAAAGTCCACGGCTCCAGCGCGCATCGCACTGATGGCGGCATCGATCGAACCATGCGCGGTCTGAACGATGATGGGCGGCATGCCGGGGGTGGACGAGAGCCGGTCGAGCACGCCCATGCCATCGAGGCCGGGCATAACCAAATCAAGCAGGACGAGGCAGATCGTGCTGCGTTCAGCGCCTTCGAGGATTTGGACGGCGTGGTCGCCCGTATTGGTCGACTTGGTCTCGAACCCGAGACGCTTGATGGTCTCTTCGAGAATGCGGCGCTGGACGGGATCGTCATCGACAATAAGGACACGCTTTGCCATGTGGCACACATACTCAACACAACTGGGACTAAGCCGGAGGGAGACTACTCAAGAGCGTTCCAGGATCGGACAGCTCATCACCGGCTACTCACTTCAACGCCTGAGAGATTGCCCTACAAGGGTAAATAAGATGTTTCGCTTCAACTCAGGTTGAGGCTTTTTTGAATTTTTGGCACAAGCCAGCGCTTGCGAAGCGGCTTTCCAATCCGTCATTATGATCGTGCGGGGCCTCTGTGGTAGGGCATCATTTCGAATTATTCCCTTAGCGCGCGGCGGCCGGCTCCCCGGAGGTCAGTCGCCAGGCGCAACTCTAGAAGAGGTCTCAATGACGCCCAACGAAGTCAATTTCGCTGCTGAAGCCGCTCTTGCGGCTGCACCCTCGACGGACCTCGGCACCATGCCCGAGTGGGATTTGTCGGACCTCTATGCCTCGCCAAAGGCACCGGAAGTGGCACGCGATCTCGTGGCTGGCAATGCCGAGGCCACGCGTATCAAGGCCGCCTATCAAGGCAAGCTTGCAGACCTCGCAGCCAGCAACGGCGCTGGGCTGGCGGATGCCATCAAAGCGTATGAGCAACTTTCCGATCTGCTGGGCAAACTTGGCTCATACGCCGGGCTCTACTTCGCAGCCAACCAGGCTGATCAAACACGCGCGAAATTCTACGGCGATATTTCTGAAGCACTCACCAAAATGTCGTCAGATCTCATTTTCTTCGAACTCGAATTGAATCAGGTCGATGAAGCCGTGATGGCGCGCGCGCTGGGTGCGCCCGAACTTGCGAAATACAAGCCGTGGGTCGAAGACTTGCGCAAAGAAAAGCCGTTCCAGCTCGATGAGAAGACCGAGCGGCTGTTCACCGAGAAAGGGCAAACGGGGCGCGGTGCGTTCAATCGCTTGTTCACCGAAACGATGACAGGCTTACGCTTCAACGTCGACGGCGAACCTCAGCCGATCACGCTTGAGCCGACACTCAACATGCTGTCGAGCCCGGATGGAGCCAAGCGCAAAGCTGCCGCCGATGCCTTGGCCAAGACGTTTGGCGACAACATCCGCCTGTTCACGCTGATCACCAACACGCTTGCCAAAGACAAGGAAATCTCCGATCGCTGGCGCGGATTCTCCGACGTCGCCGACAGCCGTCATTTGGCCAACCGTGTGGAAGCGCCCGTCGTCGATGCGCTCGTGTCGTCGGTGCAGGCCGCCTACCCGCGCCTGTCGCATCGCTACTACAAAATGAAAGCCAAGTGGCTTGGCATGGAGCAGCTGAACCACTGGGATCGCAATGCGCCACTGCCCGACAAACCTGAGCGCGTGTTCACCTGGAAGGAAGCAGAAGCGACTGTACTTAAGGCCTACGGCGCCTTTGCACCCGATATGGCCGCCACCGCCAAAGAGTTCTTCGACAAGGGCTGGATTGATGCGCCCGTACGCGAAGGCAAGGCCCAGGGTGCGTTTTCGGCATCAACCGTGCCGAGCGTGCATCCGTATGTGCTGATGAACTATCAGGGCAAGCCGCGCGATGTGATGACGCTCGCCCACGAACTCGGCCACGGCGTGCATCAAATGCTGGCGCGCGAACAGGGGCCGTTGCTTGCGCCCACACCGCTCACGCTGGCCGAAACCGCGTCCGTGTTTGGCGAGATGCTGACCTTCAAGGCGCTGCTCGCCGATACAACCGATCGCAAAGAACGCAAGGCCATGATCGCCGGCAAGGTTGAGGACATGCTCAACACCGTGGTGCGCCAGATCGCGTTTTATTCGTTCGAGCGCAAAGTGCACGAAGCGCGCCGCAATGGCGAACTGACCAGCGACGACTTGGGCGCTTTCTGGATGGAGGTGCAAAAGGACAGCCTGGGAGACGCCATTAAATTCGGTCCAGGCTACGACGTATTCTGGACCTACATCCCGCACTTCATCAACTCGCCGTTTTATGTCTATGCGTATGCATTCGGCGATTGCCTGGTGAACTCGCTCTATGGGCTTTATCAGGAAGCGCACCCAGGCTTCGTCGGCAAATATTTCGATCTCTTGAAAGCCGGCGGCTCCAAGCACCACTCCGAACTTCTCGCGCCCTTCGGCCTCGACGCCCGCGACCCAGAATTCTGGAACAAAGGCCTGCGCGTGATCGAGGGCATGATCGACGA
>JANNXL010000446.1:0-12619 GCA_031409575.1 Hyphomicrobium sp. | reverse complement strand
CTTCCCGTCCTCCTCGCGGCGTGAGCACGCAAGTGCGAATGACGCGGGGATCCAGCGGAAAAAGCGCCGAAGGACTTCAAGATTTTTGTGTCTGCGACAGCTCTCGCGCTGGATCCCCGAACTCCCTCGCGGGCTCGGTCGTTCGAGGATTACGGAAAGATTTTGTTTATGGTCCCTGCACCCACCCCAAATACCCTTCCAGCTGTTCGAACGTGCCGCCGAAGCCGCCGGTCATCGAGGCGAACATGCCTTCAAAGAATTTGCGTTCTTCGTCTGAAGCGTTGTGAGGCAGACCGGAGATTGTGATCGTGGTTTTGCCGGCATGCTCCGAGAACGTCACCGTGTTCTCGATCTCCAACGGGAAACTGCCGGGGAACGGCGCGCGGGTGAGGCCGCCGCTCTCGTCTGAATACCCGCTCACGTACACGAGGCGCTCGGGCGCGGCGATGTCGCGGTACGTGAAGCGAGCCCACATGGCAGTGCCCGTTGAATAGCGCAGGACGTAGTGAAAAATGCCGCCCGGGCGCAGATCAACCGTCATAACCTCAACTTTGCTGCCCTTCGGCCCCCACCAGTGTTTGAGGTGTTCGGCCTCAGTCCAAGCCTTCCACACAAGATCGCGCGGTGCATTGATCACGCGCGTTATGACGAACGGTTTTCCCGTCGGCTTGGTGCCATCGCCCATCATCTCCAGCACGTATTCGCTGAGCCGGGTTAATGTTTGTTGACCACCCTCGGCGGCTCCGAACTTTTCAACGACATACTTGAGTTCAGCGGCGGTCTCGAACACGGCTGAGAGCGTGACTTCGGTCTTTCCGCCTTTATCAACGAATGTGACCTCGCTCTGAAATTTGATCTCGTCGTGGTCGCCCTCGCCCGACTGGCGGTATGCCAGCCGCTCCGGTTTGACGACTTCAGTGTAGACGATCTGATTGAGATAGTCCGTGCCATCGGGCCCATGCATCACGAAGCGCCACGTGCCGCCGGGTCGCATGTCCATTTCGCTGGTCGTCGTGGTGAAGCCGCGCGGTCCCCACCAATGCGTGATGTGCGCGGGATCAGACCACGCCTTCCAGACGAGATCGCGCGGCGCATTGATAAGCCGGGTTACGACAATTTCGCGATCGCTGGCGGGACTTTGGGATGCAGATGTTTTGGAACTCATGGGGCAACTCCTTTTTTCGGCTTCACAACCGGTTTCTTGTTTTTGCGCGGTGGCTTCTTCTGGCTCGCCTGCAAGGCACTGAGGTAGCCGTCGAGACGATCAAAGCTCTCTTCCCAGAATTGACGGTAGGTGCCGAGCCAGTCGTCGACGCCTTTGAGCGCTGCCGCTTGCAGGCGGCAGGGACGCCACTGAGCCTCACGTCCGCGCGCAATGAGCCCCGCATGTTCCAGAACCTTAAGGTGCCGCGAGATGGCCGGCATACTCATATCGAAGGGTTTGGCGATTTCGGTCACCGACGTCTCACCTAAGGCGAGCTTTGCCAGAATGGCGCGCCGTGTCGGATCGGCGAGGGCGGAGAACGTGGCGCTGAGGCGTTCTTGCTGGGTCATTACTGAGCCAATCTGTTAAATAACGAATTAGTTAAATAAAAGATTATTTTGAGCCTGTCAATGGCGCGTTGGACGCCCATGTGCGGCTCCTGTTGCCGGCTCCAGGTACAAGCGCTATGCATCAGCGCATCCAAAACCTGCGGGCCAATCATTGTGACCGAAGCTGAAATTCTGTCGCTGCGAAACGAACTGACGGACATCGTGGTATCGGTGTTCTCTGTCAGTTTCGGCATGATCACGGCCTATATTGTGGGGCTGTGGCTGGTGCTGCGTCATGCGCCCCTCACGTTGCGGGTTGTGGCGTTCGCGCTGCTGTCGTGCGGGCTTGCCTTCTTGGGCAGCCTGATGACCGGGCTGCGTGATCTGCTCACCGGCACTGAAGCCGCATGGGCCACGATCAAATCGCCGGTCACGCAGATCACAGGGTTCGGCAGCCAGCGGCCCGAGTGGCTCGGCGGATTTTCGCTGTTCGAGGCAACCGTTGCACTTGGGGCCGTGGCCATGATCCTGATTTATCTGGCGCTGTTCTACATCACGTTTATCTACCGCTGGCCGCGGGACGAAAACACCCCATGACGAGTGCTCTCTCAATCGTTGCCTGTGCGATAACAGCGGCTGTATTTGCCGGCTGCTCAAACGGCGGCACTGATGTTGCAGCACCGGCGGCATACCAAGCCGCACCCACGCAAGACGCTGCAACGCGCTCTAGCCCGGTTGTCGTGGGCCGGCCGGCGCGCGTATTTGTGTTTGCGGGCGTGGATAACAATTGCAAACCTGTTGCAGCGCCTCAGGTCACAATCACAGCACTGCCGCAAAAGGGAGACGTGTCATTCAAACCGGGGCAGGAGACAACGATAACGGCCTCGGCTCAAGGCACGTGTGTCGGTCAGAAATCAACGGGCACAGGGGTTTACTACACAGCGCATGCGGGCGCGGCGGGCACAGACACGTTCGCAATCTCGGCCAAGCTCGCGAGCGGTGAGACAGCAACGCGCACGTTTGAGGTGAGGATCGAGGAGTAGGGCCGCAGGCTCTTTAAGATTGCTGTCTTCAATGCCATATAGCGCGCTCAAAGCGCTTCCAGACGGGTGCGCTTCGCCAGGACACCAACGCTGATGACCTCTCCGAAACTCCCCGCCTCAATCGCAACGCCCGCGTATGTGCTGGACGCCGTCGCGTTGAAACGCAACTTGGCGACCGCCGCGCGCGTAAAAAGGGAAAGCGGCTGCAAAATTCTGCTCGCCACGAAGGCGTGGGCGATGCCTGCCGCATTTCCGATGATGCGCGACACGCTAGACGGCACCACGGCATCGGGTGAATACGAAGCCCGCATGGGCCGCGAGGAGTTCGGCAAAGAGGTGCATGTTTACGCGCCCGCTTACGGACCCGGCGAGGTCGAGAGATTGACCAAAATCGCCGACCACATCTATTTCAACTCGCCTGAGCAGATCGCGCGGTTTTTGCCGCTCGCCAAAAAAGCCAAGCGGCAGGTGGGCATTCGCATCAATCCGGGATTTTCAAACGCGACACTTGGTGGCGCGCTCTATGATCCATGCGCGCCCTGCTCGCGCTTTGGCACCACGAAGGCCGAGATCGATCAACTGCCGTGGGATGAGATCGACATTTTTCATTCGCACGCCCTGTGCGAGAGCCTGCACGATGGCTCGGTGAAGCTGATCGAGCAGATCGCGCGCGAATTCGCGCCGTATCTGCGCAAAGTCAAAGCCGTCAACTTTGGCGGCGGGCATTTCATCAACAAGCCTGGCTACGATGTCAGCAAGCTGATCGCTGCGATCAAAGCTTTCCGTTCCGAGTTTGGCATCGAGGTGATTTTGGAGCCGGGCGCTGGTCTCGTCGTCGATACCGGATATCTGGTTTCGACCGTGATCGGGCTGCACCGGAACGAGAAAGACATCGCCATCCTTGATGCGTCGGCCTCAACACACATGCCTGACGTTCTGGAAGTGCCCTATACGCCAACAGTGATCGGTGCTGGCAAACCCGGCGAACTCGGCCACGACTACATCCTCGGCGGCAAGACGTGCATGACCGGCGACATCATCGGCGAGTTCTCGTTCAGGGCGCCGCTCAAGGTGGGTGACCGCATCGTGTTCAGCGACATGATGCAGTACTCATTCGTGAAAAACACCACGTTCAACGGTACGCCTCTGCCGGATCTCGGCATCTTGGACGAAGATGGCAGCTATCGCGTGGTGCGCTCCTATGGCTATGAGGATTTCAGAGCCCGGCTTGGGTGAGCGTCAGGCAGCGGGATTGGAGTCCTGCTCGCTCGCCGCCCGGATGATCGTTGGCACCAGACCGGGGAAGCGCGTTGCGATCTCATCGCAGCGCAGTGAATTCACAACCTCGACGCCGCGCCGCTCGGAGCGGATGAGCCCCGCTTCCCGCAAAATCTGGAAGTGATGCGATTGGGTGGACTTCGGCATCTTTTCGGGTGCCGCCGTCTGACAGTTCATGCCGCAAGTCCCGCGCCCGAGCTTGCGGACGATCTCGAGGCGCACGGGATCGGCCAACGCATAGAGGATTCCCTCCAGCGTGACAGTCTCAATAGGCGGATGAACGAATGGTCTTTGCATCCCAGGTAAATGCGCACGGATTCGTGATAATTCAATAGTTCGATAGTCTTGAACTATTGGATATGAGTTATATCTTAGGGCTAGCGGCGCGGAAACGCCCGCGGTCCGCCCCTCGAAAATAGATGGTCAACTCATTGTTACGAAAGGTGAAATCATGTCGAAACCGCTCACTGGAAAAATCGCCATTGTCACAGGCGCTAGCCGCGGCATCGGCCGCGCCATTGCTGAAAAGCTTGCTGAAGATGGCGCCACGGTCGGCGTCCACTATGGCCGCAGCGCAGACGCTGCCAAGGAAGTTGTGGCTGGTATCAAGGCACGCGGCGGCGATGCCTTCGCCGTTGGCGCAGAACTGACGCAGAAGGGCGCGGTCGCCAAACTCTATGAGGGCGTTGACGCTGAACTCGCCAAACGCGGCGCTTCGAAGTTCGATATTCTCGTCAACAACGCAGGCATCGCGCCATTCGTCGGTTTTGCCGATACGACCGAAGACGTGATCGATCAAATCTACTCGGTCAACGTCAAGGCCCTCTTTTTCGTTACTCAGCAAGCGGTGCCGCGCCTCAATGATGGTGGCCGTATTATCAGCATGAGTTCGATCGTAGCCCGCGCTCCGTTCCCAGCCGTTGCCGCATATTCGATGCTCAAGGCGCCCGTAGACAATCTGACCAAGGCGCTTGCCGTTGAACTTGGGCCACGCGCCATTACGGTCAACGCCATTGCACCTGGTGCTATCGACACCGACATGGCCGAATTCGTTCGCACTGAGGATGGCGCCAACTTCGTCAAAAGCAAACAAGCATTGCAGCGCGTCGGTACAACGAGCGACGTCGCTGACGTAGCCTCGTTCCTCGCTGGACCACAATCCCGTTGGGTCACGGGCGAAACGATTGAAGTCGGTGGCGGCAGCGTGCTGACGTTTTAAGAGTCAAAGGCCGCCATCATACGAAAACTCTGGGGGTGCGCGTGAAAACAGGCATCCCCGGATAAACACCATCACTTCGCATCTTTGTCGAAAAGCCAGCCTGAAAGCACGGTGGCAGCCACCGCACCGGCAAGTTGAGCCAGTATGAACCCAGCGACACTCGCCGGCTCGATACCGGCAAACGTATCCGTGAGTGCACGCGCAATCGTCACCGCCGGATTGGCAAATGAGGTAGACGCCGTGAACCAATACGCCGAAGTGATATAAAGCGCGACGGCAGTGGGCACCGCTTGCGGCGCAAATCGAACCGCACCAAAAATTGTCACCAGCAATCCGAAGGTTGCAACGAACTCGGCAAACCATTGCGATGGGCCAGTGCGCACCGTCGTCGAGGCCTGCAGCACGGCAAGATCAAACATGCCATGGGCCGCGAACGTGCCGAGGCAGCCACCGATAATCTGCGCAACGATATAGGCGGCGGCCATGTTCGTGCAGACCTCACCCTTGGCCCGCATAGCCAGCGTAACCGCCGGATTGAAATGAGCACCTGACAGCGGACCCAGGATCGTAATCAGCACGAACAGGATCGCGCCTGTCGGGATGGTATTGCACAGCAGTGCGACCGCGCCGTTCCCGCCGGCAAGTTTCGCCGCCATGATGCCCGAGCCGACAACCGCCGTGACGAGCAGACCCGTGCCAAGTGCTTCGGCGGTGAGGCGCCGCGCCGTCGAAACCATCATTGTTGGAAATCCTTTAGCAGCAGGCGCCACTGGTGGCTGAGCCTGGACTTGTCTCAAATGGCAGCGACGTGCCACAGCCGGCAAAAATGCCGAAATGGCGTGAGAAATCACCGAGAAACGTAAAGTGCGGTGCAAAGCGCGTATCGGCGATCATGCGCCATGTGTTGCCACAGACTAGGAACACCTTGCCGCGCTCGATGTAATGGTGACCATCAAGCGTGAAGGCGTCGTCCTGCCCTGCGATGCCCCCGTTGTAAACAATGGCTTGGCCATAATCTTCGCAGGCGGTCTCAAGTGCGTCGAGCTTGAACAGGCGGTAGGTGGCTGAAAAGAATTTGGCCTCCCCCAGCTTGGGTTTGAGCTTCGCATTGGTGATTTCAAGAGGCCGGCTGGTGACGAGACGCGGATCGAGGAAGCCGCATTGCTTGGCCATCGGCAGGAAGTCGTTCCAATAGAGTGCGCCGCCGAGGCATTCGCCATAGAGCTCGGGGTCGGTGCGCACGGAATCGGGAAGGCGCCGGTCGGCATAGACGTCGGAGAAATAGAACTCGCCGCCAGCTTTCAGCAAGTTGTAGGCGCCTCGCAGAACCGCTGGCTTGTCGATTGACAGATTGAGGACGCAGTTCGAGACGATCACATCGAAGCTGGCAGGTTCGAGGTTGAGGTCGCCGAGGCGCTCGATGTAACCCTGCTCAAAGCGCACGTTTGAATTGGCATAGCCGAACTTCTTGGCGTGCCAATCGAGCGTGGAGCGCGCCGTGGCCAATTGTTCGTCGGTCATGTCGATGCCGACCACTTCACCCGATGGGCCAGCCAGCTGCGCAAGGATATACGCATCGCGGCCCGAACCCGAACCGAGATCAAGTATGCGTCGGCCTTCGAGAAGGTCTGGCGCCACCAGCCCGCAACCATAATATTTTGCCAGCACATCATCGTGCACGTTGGCTGCCAGCCGTTTGATGTGCTCGGGCATGGCGGCGGGATCACAGCACGCCGATGTCTGCAGATCGGCGTTGGTCTTCAAGACCTTGCCATAGTAATCCTTGACATCATCGTGCTGCATGCGCGCCACCCTATTGCTCAGATCAAATGTATTTCTAGCTGTTACCTGCGTACGTAGCAAATAACTGCTGCGTTTCAAATCAATACGGAAATGCTAAGAGTTGGGCTCACTTTTTCGGCAGGAACGTACCTTACTGTGGTAGCTGCCGCACTCCGATCGACCCCTAACTTCGCGAGCCCCTGTTGCCATGAAAGGCCCTGACTACAGCGTTACTGAACTCCTGGCGCGACTCGTTTCCTTCGACACCACCAGCCACAAATCCAATCTCGCAATCATCCATTTCATCGAAGATTTTCTCATCCTGCATGGCGTTGCCTCGCAGCGTGTGCCAACTGCCGACGGCCAGAAATCAAGCCTGTTTGCGACGATCGGCCCGCCAGGGATCGCAGGCGTAGGGCTCTCTGGGCATACCGATGTTGTACCGGTTGACGGCCAAGCGTGGGACAGTGATCCGTTCACGCTCACGGAACGCGATGGGCAGCTCTATGGGCGCGGTGCCGCTGATATGAAGGGCTTTCTCGCCTGCATGATGGCGATGGTGCCGGAGTTTAAGCGGCGCAATTTGAAGACCCCTATTCATCTTGTCTTCTCCTATGACGAAGAAACCGGCTGCCATGGCGTGCGGCCGATGATTGCGCAAATGGGCGGACGGCTAACACGGCCGCGCATGGTCATCGTTGGCGAGCCGACGAATATGACCGTCGTCGATGCACACAAGGGGCCGGTGCGCTGGAAGGTCGATGTGCACGGGCGCGCCGCCCATTCGAGCATGGCGCATCTGGGTATCAATGCGATCACTTATGCCGGCCGCATGATCAACGAGCTCGGCCGCATCGAGGAAGACTTGAAGGCACAACCGCCCAATGCGCGATTTGCGCCGCCCTATCCGACGCTTCAGGTCACACAGATCAACGGCGGCACCGCGACGAACATTGTGCCCGTCAGCGCCAGCTTCGGTTTTGAAGTCCGCGCGTTGCCCGGCCTTGACACGGCCGGTATCGAACACCGTTTGCGAACTTTTGCCTACGACCACTGCCTGCCAGAGATGCGCCGCGTGGCGCCAGAATCTGAAATTGTCATCAGTCAGACCAACGCCGTGCCGCCGTTCGGCGCCGATCGCGGCTCGGAAGTGGTGGCTCTTGCGCTCAATCTGGCGCAGCAGAACGAGACGTTCGCGGTGTCGTATGCCACGGAGGCGGGGCTGTTTCAGGATGCTGGCGCGCCGTCCGTCGTATGCGGTCCGGGCGACATCGCTCAGGCCCACACAGCCAATGAATGGATCGCGATTTCCGAACTCGAAAAGTGCATGGCGTTCTTGCGCCGCCTCGCAGACTGGGCCGAGGCGTGACACGTACGCAGCGCTATCGGCTGCACGACGCCGCGATGGACCCGCGCAGGTTTTCCGGGATGGGTGGCGCAGGCGTATAGCCCTTGCAAAGCGTTCCGATCGTTCCGCTGAGCTTTTCAGCACCAGCCACACAGTAAAGCCCGCTGCCGCTTTTTTGAGGCGTAAAGCGCAAGCCCTTGGCGTTGCCATTAGAGCTGTCGAGGGTGGACGCCAAATAGTTCAGCGCTTGCACCCGCGCAATGCCGCTGTCGCCCGTCAGCCGCCGTGTCTTACGGTGTGTGTCCGTCATCGGAATGGCTTCAACAGCCTTGATGTCCCAATGCCCGTTGGCCGCTTTGGCCAAATGGACGCGAGCAAACAGTCCATAGTCGCGGCAAACACCCTTGCCTGTGATGTTGGCCGTGCCGTGATGGAGAAAGTTTCCCAGCCCGTAGAAAATGAGCGACTTGCCGTGCATTTCAACGCCGCGCACCACGTGTGCGTGATGCCCGACAATGAGATCAATACCGTCTTTGCCCGCAGCAAGGCCGCGAAAGTCAGCGATTTGACGGCCGTCCGCACGCACTTGGCCTTCGATGCCGTAGTGCACAGAGAGAATGCGCAGATCAGCCGGTGTCGCGACAAGACCCTTGCGAACCGCCGCAAAATCTTCTGCAAGCCGGTAGGACGTTTGGCCCGGTGACGCGAGCCCTGCGTGATGGCGGGCGAGATCATTGGTAATGATGCCGGTTGCCGCAAACGCGATGCTGCTGCCCTTGATCTTGAACACATCGGTTTGGGCGGCTTCATCGAACGTGTTGCCAATGCCGCCAGCCGCGAGCACGCCTTTTCCGCGCAGGGCACCGACGTTCTTCAGCGTCTCTTTGAGACCGGGCACGCCGTAGTCCATCGAGTGATTGTTGGCGAGCGACAGCATGTTGAAGCCCGTACCCACCAGATGCTTCAGCCCGTTCGGGTGCATGCGGAAATTGAACGGGCCGCTTTGACCCTTGAGATCGGGTACCAGATCGTTGCGATCAGTGACCACGGTCTCGACATTCATGAAATTGAGGTCGCCGTTGATCTCATTGACTATGCCGGCCGTGGTGTCGGCCCAAGTTTGAAAGCCGCCATCCGTGACCCCCTTGGGATCAACCGTTTGGTTGGTTGGGTTCAGGCCGACATCACCCGACAGCGTGATCGTGAGCGTCGTCTCAGCATCGGATGCGCGGCCAGTACCGGCACCGATGAGCAGCGCCAAAACGAAAGCGCTCCAAAGGCGAAAACTCTCTTGCATTTGCATTCCTTCTGACAGTCTCGGATCCAGCGTGCCTGCGCCGCCAGAGCACAACTTGGGGTGGATGATTCAGGTCGATTCTGCAAGCCCGCCCGCACCCTACGTCTCGTGGGCGGGATTGGGACACATCACGTGAGAAAAGTTGTGGCTGAACTCGTTTCGGCCTGTCCTTTGGACTGATTGAAGTGGCAAATCACGTCAGATTTTTGCGGCCGAGGTGCTGGATTCGCGGACGCTACCACATTGAGATCGATTCATGACGACGTCACCGGTTCAAAACACAACTGCATCGGGCAACCCCTACACGGACGCGCTGCTATGGGGCGGCTGGTATTGGGACGATGGGTCCGCAGCGCCGGACGCGCCAACCGTCATCGCCTACTATCTCGATACCTTCGGTGGCCGGTCTTGGTCGTCATCGGAGAGCGCGGCTCTTGTCCGGGCCTTTCAGACTTGGAGCAGTGTCGCCAACATTACGTTTGTTGCGGTCGCATCTGCAAGTGAGGCGCAGCTTATCGAGCGTTTGGTTTCAGACACCCTGCTGCCCGGAACATTGGGTGAGCATGGCACGCCCGAGTCCGCCGCTGCCGTGACCGGACCCGAGTATGACGAAGTGATGCTGCTCGGAGACAACGATCAAGCCTACGGCTACTTCAACTACGAGTATTTCAGTTCCGGTGGCTTCAATCGGGGCGGCTACGACATGGTCACGCTCATCCATGAGCTGGGCCATGGGCTGGGGCTTGCCCATCCCCATGACGATGGCGGCGGGTCCGGCCTGTTCCCAGGCGTCAGTGACGGCAACGACAGTGACTTGGGATCCAATAGCCTGAACCAAGGCATCTACACCATCATGTCCTACAACGACGGCTGGGCATCTGTTCAAGACCCGGTTGGCAAAGGCCTGGTGAAATACGGCTATTCGGCTGGGCCGATGGCGTTCGACATCGCGGCGATCCAGTATCTCTATGGCGCGAACGCGGCCGCCCATAGTGGCGACGACGTCTATGTTTTGCCATCTGCGAACTCCGGTGGCACAGCGTGGATGTGCCTTTGGGATACGGGCGGCACAGACACCATCGCCTACAATGGCCGCGACAACGCTCGCATCGATTTGCGTGCGGCCACACTGGACAACTCTGCAACCGGCGGCGGCATTCCGTCTTACGCCAAAGGCATTTTCGGCGGCTTCACAATCGCCAACGGCGTCGAGATAGAACACGCCCGCAGCGGCAAGGGCAACGACACGCTGACCGGCAACGCTTTGAACAACTCATTGAGCGCAGGAGCCGGCAAAGATGTGCTGCGCGGCGGCGGCGGCGATGACAGGCAGGCTGGCGGCGCTCGACAAGACAAAATGTTCGGCGGCGACGGCAGCGATGTGTTTGTTTTTGCGTCGTCGCTTCGCGACACGAATGCCGACTGGGTGCGGGACTTCGAGACCGGCACCGATCACGTTTATCTCAGCCGCGCTATATTTAGGCACGCCGGCCCTGTGGGAGATTTAGATGCGGACTTTTTCGCACGGGGTTCGGCAAAGGATCGCAGCGATCACATCATCTACAAAGCCAAAACAGGCGATCTCATTTACGACTCCAATGGCAGTGCAGCGGGTGGCGATGAGGTTATCGCGCACCTAACGAAGGGCCTCGCAGTTTCAGCAGCGGATTTTTACATCTTTTGAGAACAGCTGAACTTTCAGCTATTCCAGCGTATTTGGATCGAACCGGTAGGCCGTGCTGCAGAATTCGCACGTGACCGAGATTTTACCTTCGTCATCGTGCATATCCGCCAGTTGTTCGCTGCCAAAGCTTTTCAGAAAAGCCTGCACGCGCTGGCGCGAGCATTTGCAGTGGACCGCGAGCGGCCGCGGGGAAAAAACGCGCACACCCTCATCGTGGAAAAGCCGGTACAGTAGACGGTCTGCGGGCAACGCCGGATCGAGCAATTCGTGGTCTTCGACTGTTGCTGCCAACAGGCGCATCCGGTTCCAGCCGTCGGCGGCCTCCTGTTCCGGCTCCGCTTTCTCATCGAGCGGCTGCTTCAAATGCTGCACGATCAGGCCGCCCGCGCGCCAGCGCCACGCCGGGCCTCCTCCCGGTGCGCCCGCCACAAAATGCTTGGCAACCGCAAGCCGGATGTACGTTGGCAATTGTTCGGATTGGCGGAAATATGCCTGTGCAGCGGCCGTCAGCGAGCCGCCGTCAAGCGCCGCAATACCTTGCGTCCGGTCCAGGCCTTCACCCGGCTCGACCGTCAGCGCCATGTGGCCGGCGCCAAACAAGGCGCCTTGCGAACCAGCGCTGCCGGCCTTTGAAAGGCCCTCAACGTGCGCGGCATTGAAGCTCGCGGTCGCACGCATCGAGCCATCGGATTCCAAATCGATAAACAGAAAGCTCACTGCACCATCCGTGCGCGCCTGCAGTGACAGCTTTCCTCCCGCTGGAAGCGACGCGCCCAACATCGCCGTCAGCGCAATTGCCTGACCGGCCAGCTCGCTGACCTTTTCGGGATAGGCGTGCCGTTTGAGAATCGTATCGACGCACGGGCCCAAGCGCACGAGCCGGCCTCTGATGCCGGGATCAGACGTCTGGAACGGCAGCACCGCATCATCGCCCGCTGGCGTCAGCTGAGCGCTCGATTGCGCAGACGTTTCAGTCATGGGAACCGCTTACAGTTTGGCAGCATCACTCAGTCAGCGCCCAGGCACCAGGCGAGGATGGCTTTTTGCGCATGCAGCCGGTTTTCCGCTTCATCGAACACAACAGACTGGGGGCCCTCTAAGATCTCCGCGGACACTTCATGGCCTCGATAGGCCGGCAGGCAATGCATGAAAATAGCGTTATCCGCTGCTTTCGACATCAAGCCTGAATCGACAGCGTAAGGCTTCAACAGCTGCTTGCGGCGGGCGGCGTCGGATTGGCCCATGGACACCCAGGTATCGGTGACGACACAATCCGCGCCGCGCACCGCTTTCAGTGGATCTGTTGTCAGCATAACGGACGCCTTTTCGCGGCGTGCCCAATCCAGGAATTCTTTTTCCGGCTGCAATTCGGCCGGGCATGCAAGCCGCAGTGTAAACTCAAAACGCTGGGCGGCATGCATCCACGACACCGCAA
>JANNXL010000445.1:0-4127 GCA_031409575.1 Hyphomicrobium sp. | reverse complement strand
GTGTACGCTCGGCGTCGGGCGTAACAGTCGTAATTGCCATAAACTGCTTCAAAAGCTGAACACCCGATATGGCGACGATCGACGACAGCAGTTTTAGTTTGAGACCGCTGAAATCTATGGTGCCCATCCACTCGGGCCAGTCCTTGTGGCCGGTGTGATCGATCTTAGACACGAAGTTTTCGTAGCCTGAGAAGATCACGATAATGAGCAGCGAACCCATCAACGACAAGTCGACGAGAGTCAGCACGCCGAGAATGATGTCGGATTCTTTTGCTGTGAATGCGATCAGTGCGAGATGCGCAAACTCAGCGATAAATTTGATCAACAAAATAACAATTGCGAACGCAAGGCCGAGATAAAATGGTGCGAGCACCCAGCGGCTCGCGAAAAGCAGTTTCTCAAGTACGTCTTCGGCTTTCTCAGCCATATCGCGCCACATGCTGCTCATCCCCCTTGTCATACGAAGACCTCTGGACGCGCTGTATGCATGCGTTCGCGTGCGGCCGCAAGTTATTGAAATTCAACAAATCAAAGCTGACTGGCTGGCAGTTTTGCGGACTGACTACCGCAGCTTCGAGGCCGCACGCCCACGCCCCAGCTCAACCGCAACCCGCGACTTCACCTTTGCGCGGTTGTCCTTCAGGGCAGCGTACCGGCGGCAGCTAGCGAGGCTCAAGTTGCATGGGAGTGCCTTCTCCCGGATACCAGCCCTGTGAGTTGGAGCCGCCAGCCGCGGCACGAGCTCGTAGTCCAGCGCGGGATCGACCGTTGCCACGGCTTTGCGCTTTTCGTCCTCCAACAGCGGATCCGTCAGCTTGGCCGCTATCGCTGCCGGTTTCGAAGCCAGCGGTGACAGCGGTGGGCGCGACTGGACCTGGAACTGCGGCAACGGCCGGTCCGGCGGCGGCTGGAATACTGCTGACGTCATCGGCGAGGTCGCTTGCGGCCCCTCCGGTTGCGATGGAGCCGGCGGCAGCGTCGTTGGCAGCACGTTCCCCTGGGAGCGGTTCGGCTCGAGTGGGACAAGCCACGCGGATTTGTCCGAACCCAACAGGGCGGCGGCCGTTGGGCCGCACACGGCTAAAGGGCCAGGAGCGCCCGCCTCCGGCGGACTGGCATTCATTTCTTCAACACGGTAGCGCCCGTCGCAGACGCTTACATAGGGCGGCCGCCGGGTACGTTCGAAGGCATCATAACCTTGCTTCAAGTTCAGCCAGAACGCATTCCACTCCGAACTGGAATGGCTGGCCAAGTTGGACTCCGTCATGCGGAACGGGAAGACATGCACGGGCACATGGCGCTGACCGGCGCGCAGCGCGGCCGACGTGAGTGTGTAAATCTCTTCGATCACAGGATTCGTCATGGCAAAACAGCCGACAGACGAGCAGCCACCGTGTACTAGGATGTAGGAACCATCACGTTTCAAGCTCTCGTCGAACGCATTGGGAAAACCAAGGTTAAGCGCTCGCGTCCACCGGCCGAGACGATGCAACTGCCGGGACGTGATGGTGTAAAAGCCCTCTGGCGTCTGCTTGTCGCCCTCGCGGATTTTCGGCCCCAGCGTACCGGACCAATGGCAAATCGGATAAGTGGCGAAGAGAACGTACGCCCCATCCTTCTCCATCCAGACTTCGAGCTCGGATTGAGCTTTGAAAATACGGAGGAGCACCGGTGCGCCCGACTTCAAGCCTTGGGCGGCCAACCGGTTGGCAAACTGACCTGTGTCAGGTGTTCCCGGCAACGGCAGTTTGCCAATGGCGGCTGCCCGCTGCCGCTCTATGCGGTCGGGTGCGTCGTCACGCAGTTCAATCGTTACGGAATGGGCGGCAAGCGAGCCCTGCAAAACAAAGATGAGCGCACAAATCGCGGCAAACAGGCCGTGCTCAAAAGCGCTTCGCGCTCCAGACAGTCGAGACGAGAGGGGCACCAAGTTTTGCCTCCGCAGTACAATGCAATCACCCAGGCACAGAGCGCTAAGTGTTTGATAGCATAGTTCAATCACAAACCAAAACCGGTGTAGTTGCAATCAAGCAAAGCTCGTCCCACGCCCGCTTTGGAGCACACTTTTTCTGCTTGATCCAGCACAAGTGCGCCCACGGTCTTTTCGGGTCCAAACTTCACGCTCTTGGCACATCTTTTGAGCAACAACCTTAAGTCTCACCCTTTTTGAGCGAACGCCCAATTGCGGGTTTTTCCGCTGCACATTGCATGACAATCGGCTCACTGCCGTCAGCAACCGATCCTGCGGGCTCAAACTGATACCGCTTCCCGCAAACACGCACCCGCGGAGGTAAATATTCCGCCTCAAAGGCATCATGTCCGGCCTTGATCTCACGCCAGAAAGCCTTATGGCGGCTGTCTTGATAGCGCTCCAAGTTTGCCTCCGACATACGGAATGGAAAGACTTGCACCTGAAAACGCCTTTGCCCGCCATTGAGCGCGGCCTTCACCACTCTCCAGATCTCGCCGATCACGGCATTCGTCATTGCATAGCAGCCGACCGATCCGCAGCCCCCGTGCACCATCAAGAAGGAGCCTGTACGTCCGAAGGCTGAATCAAAGGCGTTGGGAAAACCTAAATTGAACGATCTGTGCCATCGGCTGTTGGGGTTCAAGGCTCCCGCATCGACCGTGTAGAAACCTTCTGGCGCTTGGTGATCGCCAGTCGCAATTTTCGGGCCGAGCTTCCCAGACCAGCGGCAAATGGGATACGTCGCAAATCGATGGAAGCGGCCGTCGCGCATCATCCAAAGTTCGAGTTCGAAATCGCGCTTGAATATGCGTATGAAGACAGGAGTGCCAAGTTTGACGCCGTGCGATGCGAGCCGGCCGTCCAGGTTGGCAAGATCCGGCGTGCCGGGAAGTGCGAGGCCGAGCGACGCCGTCGCATAATTTTCTGCCCGCTGCAGTCGTATCCCGCGTTCATCGGCATCCTCGCCAAGCCGGAAACAGACGAAGGCAAGCGCAACAAGGGCCATCCCTGCGAGCAAGGTCAAGCGCAGGCCCCAGCCCCTCCGGGTTTGCTTTTTGCCCGGTGCGGCTATATCGACGTGACGAGTTTTCACGATGTGAAACCGCGATTATTGGCTGAACCCAAGTGCTGCAGCACCTGACGGCACACCTGATGACGCGACGCTGTTGCCGCGCGTGCCAGGCAAGCTGGCGGTTGCCGTGGCAGTGCTCGTCCAACCGTCGTCCGACCCGATGGACTTCTCCGCATCGCGCACAACTTCCGCAACATCGCGGGTCTTGGGACCTGGCACCGAAACGCGCTCTTCAGCTGCCAACTTAAAATCTGGTTGCGGGGCATATGGCAGCAATTCTGGCCTTTGGAATACAGGACACTGCCCGGCGGGATCTAACCGGTTGGCAGCCGGGACCACCACGTTGACCACATAGCGGCGCTCGCACACCGCGATTTGCGGCGGGACCCGATTGACCTCGAAGTAGTCATAGCCCTGTTTGAGCGTCGACCAGAAGGCATGCCAGCGATGCTTGTTAAAACGTGCCAGTTTTTCATCCGTCATGCGAAACGGGAATGCGTGAACCGCGAAACTCTGCTGACCGCCCTTAAACGATTCGCGCGCCAGAGCATAAATTTCTTCAACCAGCGCATCCGTCATGGCGTAGCAGCCGGCAGACTTGCATTTGCCGTGCACCATGAGGGACTGGCCAGTACGATTGTTGGCCCGGTCATAGGCGTTTGGAAAGCCCATGTTGAACGCAACATGGTACTGCGAGTTGGGATTCATCTGAGTGGACCCGATGGAATAGAAACCTTCGGGGGCTTGCTTATCGCCCTGCGCGACCTTCGGACCCAGATCGCCAGACCAGTTGCAAATGGGATAAGTTTTCAAGTGGTAGAAGCGGCCGTCTTCGCGCGCTTTCCACACTTCAAGTTCAGATTCTTCTTTGAAAATGCGCACAAAAATCGGTGCTTCAGGTGTCATGCCCTTCTTGCCGAGCATCGCAAGTGTCTCGGTGGGCAGCGGCTGCTCGGCGGCTGTCAGGATGGCTGGGTCAGTGGCGCAAGACGCAAGGCCGAGCGCACATGTCGCTGCAGCAGCTGCGGCCAGTATGTTCCGGCGCGCGCGCAAGACTGCTTTTCCCATTGGGACGATCAAACG
>JANNXL010000444.1:0-12694 GCA_031409575.1 Hyphomicrobium sp. | reverse complement strand
GACATTTGCGAAGCATGCCAAGAGCCACGGAGCGCCCGAATTGATGGTACCCGCCGATATTCTAGTGGTCGGCTCCATCCCGCTGCTCGGCTCTGGAAAGCCGGATTATGTGGCAGCCCTCGCGCTTGCCAAAGCCAAGATCGCAGAGCGTCCTGCGAAGGCGGAGGCGTTAGTCACAGAATCCGCTGCTGCTCCGGTTTTGCGTGCCGTAAGCGTGTGAGTGCAGACCATGAATCGTTGGTTGGGTTAGCGGCGCAAGCCGCGTAACCCAACATTTTCAATCCGCGCATTCAAAATGTTGGGTTACGGCCTTCGGCCTAACCCAGCCTGCGGGACCCTAGTTTTTGAAGGTGGTCTAACGCCAGTAGCCGGTGCTACAATCAATGCCTCACCGCCACATCACCAGGACCACGCCTGTGCCCGCGACCGATACCATCACAGCCGCAGCACTCGTCATCGGCGATGAGATTTTGTCGGGGCGGACCAAGGACAAGAACATCGGCACCATCGCCGAACATCTGACGTCCATCGGAATCCAGCTCCGCGAAGTGCGCGTCGTGCCCGACGACGAGGCCGGGATCATCGCGGCGGTGAACACGCTTCGCGCGCGCTATACCTACGTGTTCTCAACCGGCGGCATCGGGCCGACACACGACGACATCACGGCCGACTGCATGGCGAAAGCATTTGGCGTCTCAATTGACGTTGATCCGCGTGCCGTCGCGCTCATGAAACCGGCTTATGACAAGCGCGGGCTCGAACTGACGGAACCTCGCTTGCGCATGGCGCGCATTCCCTTTGGTGCAACGCTGATCGCGAACGCTGTCTCGATTGCACCGGGCTTCATGATCGGTAACGTGGTGGTGATGGCGGGTGTTCCAGCGATCATGGAAGCCATGTTGAAGGATGCGACACAGCATCTCAGAACGGGGGCAAAAATGACCTCCGTCACGCTCGTTTTGGAGCGCCCGGAAGCCGATATCGCAACGCTGTTTGCTGACCATCAGCGGGCCTATCCAGATGTCACAATGGGAAGCTATCCGGCCTTTAACGACGGGAAATACAAAACAGAATTGGTTCTTCGCTCGTGCACGCCGTCGCTGCTCGATGAAGCTGCAACCAGCTTGAAATTGAAGCTCGAACGGGGCGGGTTGCTCTGACAGAGCACAATCGGGTGCATGCGCACCGCTGTTAACCAATTTATTAAGAAGTTCTTTTTTTTGACACCGGTCTCGGGCTCGGTCGGCGCACCCGGGTGGTTAACGGCTAGCGAGACGCACCCTGTCTCGCCGAAAGAAGGCCCCCACCGGCACACCGGAGCGCTCAACGAGTGCACGCGGAACTTTTCCGCCACCGGAATCCTTAATGTGGCAACCGCGACAGGAGCGAGCCAACATGCGAAATACCTTAACGGCCCCGCCGGGCTTCCGCGCGCGCGCGCTTTTTGCAGGAAAGGCTCTTGCGGCGTTTAGCTTTCTAATCGTGCATTTTATGCCGCCAGCCGCGCAAGCAAAAACGCCCGGATCGACCTACTGCTTTTACAAGACATGCCACCGTGTAAAGACGATCGTCGAGACGCAGCGGTTGATTGGACGCGAACATACTTTGCCGGCGTCGTTTTATGACGACTGCAAGTCCGACCGGTACAATCCGTGCGGGCTGACATCTTCCGGTGAAGTGTTCCGCCCCAACGCGGCGGACAATGCCGCGAGCCCCATTTATCCCGACGGCACGAAGCTGCTCGTGTGGTCGCCGCAGACCGGGCAAGCAATTGTTCTGCGCATCAATAACGCAGGACCCTATTGGGGCAACCGCACGCTCGATGTATCGCGTGCTGCCGCCGACACGCTCGGATTTCGAGCGCGCGGTGTCGCGAACCTGAAGGCGCGCGTGCTGGAAGCGCCGAGCAAAGCTGAGGCGACGTACCGGAAAGGCCGAAAGTACGCGCCGGTCGAAGGACACATCGGGCAATACCAATCGGCGAGTGCCGCCGCCGCCGCGCTGACATCGGTGCAAACATTCGCGGCTGCAACGCTAGCTCCATTCAACGGCAAGTCATTGCCGGCAGTGCTGGCAGGCGATGAGACGCTGCCTGCGTCTATGATGTCTGTCGCGTATCTGGCGCCGTCAAAACGCAAGCTGCCTGCCGATGTGGTGGCTGATGCAAAGTCTCTCGTCACTTTCACATGGCCCGTGGTTCGCGGCCCCGCGATGGATGCCAAACCGGCTGAGGTGGCGGCAGCTGACCAGACACAAGCTGACCTTGTCCAAGTTGCGCGGCTTGAAGACACAGCGCAGCGAGGCGTGACGTGGTCGCAGCAAGTCGCCAAGAGCAAGATCCGCCGCGCGGCTTTAGAGGCTAAGTCTGATGATGCGAGAGACCAACGCGCTCGCGTCCGACTTGCCTCAGTAGAAAAGGCAACGGCTTTGAAACAATCGGCAAAGCGAAAGTCGCGCGATGCGGATTTGAGAACCGCGCCGGATGCTAGGAAACAGGCTGTTCCGGCAAACCTCGCTTTGAAGGCCGGCTCAACTGGCACGCCTGCAAAAATTATGACTGCGAAAGCGGCCCAGAAGCGCTTCGACGAACGCGATGCTCCGAATGATAACTCCATTTTCTCGCGGCACAACCCGCAGGCACCCGGCGGGACATTCAAGGAAGCCCTCACAAAATCCGGTCCGTCCAAGGCAGGTTTGATCAGGCAGAGTTCCGTGAAAGCTGGTGCCATGAAAACAAGCGCAGCGAAGCCTGCCTCCACCAAGCGTCTGTCATTTAGTACGAAGGGCAGGATGAAGGGCAGCATCCAGACGGCGCTTGCAGAAGATGCGTTTTATGGCGCGATACCCCTGCCGCCACTCACAGGCCAGGCTCCACGGTTGCCGTCGCAGTACGTGCCCGCAACAAACAAGGGCACACGTCCTGCATCCCCGCCGGTTCCGGTGACACACGCGCTGGCGTGAATCCATGCGGCGCAATACGCCCGGTCTTCGGGGCTTATTGCGCCTTCTTTCTCGACCGTTGTTTTGTGAATGAATGCGGTGGAATACTCCCGTACGACGGGGCTATTGCATCCGCGTCACGCTTTAATACCCGCCGTCGATCTCGGCCTCATCTTCGGGCTCGGTCTGGAAGAGATCGTAGTGCGTCTCGAGCGTATCGAGGAACATGGCGACGAGATCCAGCAGCACGCCCAAGCGCACGCGGCGCGCGATCAAGAATGCATCGTTGATTGTGAGTGTTGCGTCGTCGGGCGGGGCCGCGGCATCGGCTGCAATCAATCCGCGCGTGCGCAAATATGCAATCGGCGCGTCACCAGTTTCGAAATCATGCACGGTCGCGTCACCGAATTCGGTGGTTGCCTCAATGAGCAGCGCCGTGCCGGCGTTGTAGAGCTTGGTGATGTGTTTGAAGCGGAAATCGCGTTTGCCCAGTTCCTCCGCACGCTCGCGGGATTTGAGAACGCGGGCAACGAGGATCATTTCCAGCGACCGGATCTGGCTGATGGCGTCCCGCTGCGCCTCACGGGCGGCAATAATTTCGTAATCGCCCGCACCCGAAGCGGCATTCCACACAACCGAACTGTGCTGCAGGTCTTCGCCCGCAGCCAAGGCGGCGTCGAGATTGTCGGCCAGCAAATACACTGAGGCTGGTGCCAGAATGGGGGCCGCGGCACCGTCGCGCGGGCGCACAACCGCAAGCCGCGGCCGCTTCGTCAATTTTTGAGTTTGAAACGCCATTGATGTCCCTCAATGGGCATCAACGCCATGATTCGGTGTGGCCCGTCATTGCGGTGCGTCCTGCGATGCAAAATCCAGGCAAGTTATCCACAGGGTGGATGGTCCCAGCAGTGCTCGTGACGGCGTTGCAACTTAACGGGAATTTCTATTTCCTGGGATCGGCGGCATCGTCGATCAACAGCTCGATTTTCTCGCGCCCGCCCCAGGTGTCACGCTTGAGTGTGCCGGCGATGTGCAACGGTAGCCCGTTTGTGCTCATCAGGAGATCGCCGAGCGGCTGACCGGCCGCCCGGAACGCAACGCCTTCGAGGCGTGAGCCGTCGGCCCCTTCGATGACACAGCGCACGTGCGCTTGCCCGACAACTTTGGCGAACTTCACCCGATGGGCGGGGAACACAAAGCGCGGTTGTGGATTGCCTTGGCCGTATGGACCCGCGCGCTCGATCAGGCCGATCAATTCGTTGTTGGCGGCCCCGCACGTCAAAGCGCCGTCGATCTCAAGCCCGGCCAACTCCTGCGCGCTCGCCGATGAGGCGTGTAGGGCCTTTGATAGGTATGCCTTAGTGGCCTCAAACGCAGCTTTGCTGACTGTCAGGCCCGCTGCCATGGCGTGGCCGCCGCCCTTCGCCAGATGCCCTGCCGCAACGGCCGCACGGACGGCCGAACCAATATCAACGCCGGCCACCGAACGCAAAGAGCCGGTGCCGGTCAGCGCGCCTGAACTGCCATCTTTTTCCCAAGCAATGACGCAGGCTGGGCGGCGGAACCGGTCGACGAGGCGGCTGGCGACAAGCCCAACCACACCTTTGTGCCAAGTTTCCGATCCCGTAATGATGATCGCAGCATGCGGGTTTTCATCGATTTGCCGGTCAGCGTCCGCCATGGCTTCTTCGAGCATGCCGGTTTCGATGGCTTTGCGTTCGGCGTTGAGTTTGTCGAGCAGCGCTGCAATGCGGGCGGCTTCAATCTCGTCGGTTGTGGTCAGCAGGCGCGCACCGAGTGCGGCATCGCCAATGCGCCCGCCGGCGTTGATGCGCGGACCTAAAATGAAACCGAGGTGATATGTCGAGGGCGGCTGATTGAGTCCGGCCGCATCGTTGAGTGCGCGCAGGCCGATGTTTTCGCGCGACCGCATCACCTGCAGGCCCTTGGTCACGAAGGCGCGGTTGAGGCCCGTCAGTGGCACCACATCGGCGACGGTCGCAAGCGCAACAAGATCAAGTTCCTGCAATAGTTTGGGCTCTGTGATGTCCGCATCATAGGCCCCGCGGCGGCGCAGTTCTCGCGTGACGCTGACCAGCGTGACGAAAACGACGCCCGCCGCGCACAAGTGGCCTTGCCCAGACACATCGTCCTGGCGGTTCGGGTTGACCACGGCGAGCACATCGGGAAGCGTTTCATCGGCTTGGTGATGATCGAGCACGACCACGTCTGTCTTCAGCGTGCGGGCAACGGCGAGTGCGTCAAAACTCGTCGTGCCGCAGTCGACCGTGACAATGAGTTTGGCACCTTCCTTCACCAGCCCTTCGATGGCGTTTTTGTTGGGGCCATAGCCTTCTGTGGCGCGGTCGGGAATGTAAATCCGTGAAGCGACGCCATGGTGCGTCAGGAAGCGGGCGAGCAGCGCCGATGAGCACGCGCCGTCGACATCGTAGTCGCCGAAGATTGCAACCGGCTCGCGCCGCTCGACGGCGTCCGCGATGCGTGCGGTGGCTTTGTCCATGGCTGTGAACACAGACGGGTCCGGCATCAGCGCTTTGATGGTCGGGTCGAGAAACACCGGCACCGTATCCGGCGTCACGCCGCGCGCCGCGAGCACGCGGCCGAGCAGTTCTGGCAAATTGTGCTGCTGACTGATCGCAGTCGCGGTATTGAGCTGCGGCGCTGCCAGCCGGTCGCGCCAAACGTTGCCGCGCGCCGAGTGTGTCACGCCGAGTAGGGCATTGGGCAAGGCGTCCGCGCGTTGCGAGGCACGCTGACGCACCCTCGGCGCAGCGCCGCTTGTTTCAGGTGCCAGATCGGCCGGCGCATCGGGCTTTAGTCTCTTTGCAGCGGCCATGGGCGCGGGGGTCCTTATCGAGGAAGAGCCACCTGAAGACTCGTGCGCGCATCCGATCATGCTTGGCTGCACAACGCGAGCAGGCCTTTGCCACCGTCCCCATGTTTGTGAGCTTGCAGGTCTCCTGACAATTTCGTTGCCCCGTCATGTCCGGCCCCGGGAACTCTGACCGCGGTGCAGCGCTGACCGCGGCATCTGAATTTCTGATGGCGCAACACGGAGACTACTCTTGAAGATTGGCGGATATTTTGTGGCCGCTTGCATCGCTTGGGGCCTTCCGGTTTCTACGGCATCGGCAATCATGAGGGCAGTTCCAACAGACACGCCGGCCGTTTCTCAACTCGTTACTCCGGTGCACTATACTGGCCGCAAACATTCACATGCTTTCCGTTCCGGCCAGCGCGCCCGGACCAACTACGACCGTCCTGGCAATCGGTATGCGAGGCCACCGGCCAACTGGCGCCGTTACGACGCGCGCCCCGGAGATTGGCAAAGGCGCGGATGCGTCATAGTTGGGCTAATCTGGTTCTGTCCTTAAGAGCCTGATGATCTGGAACTGTGTATGCCGGCGTTTTCATCATGCTGACCGTGCCCTTGTCGATGACCGGCGCACTTGCAGCTTTGTGGCTGATAGGCGGCACGTTAAATGTGTACTCCCAGATCGGGCGTGTGACGCTTGTGGGGCTGATTACGAAGCACGGTATTTTAATTGTCGAGTTTGCCAACCAGCGGCAGGTTGAGGGAAAGGAACGAACCGCTGCCGTGATTGAAGCAGCCGCCTTGCGCCTGCGGCGCATTCTTATGACAACAGGCTTATGACAACAGGCGCAATGGTGCTCGGCGCACTGCCACTGCTGCTGTCAACAAGTGCGGGCGCTGAATGCCGCCAGCAGATCGGCTGGGTCATTGCCGGCGGCATGTCACTCGGCACCCTTTTGACGTTGTTTGCAGTGCCCGTGGTCTCCAGTATTCAGGGTCAGCAACTCACACCGCACGCTGTAGACAGTGCCAAAGACCTGCCCGCGCGCCCAGGTGTTGCCAATGTTTAGGTACGTGCCGGACTCGGGGACTTGCCGGCCATTCACGGCAACGGACAGGGGAACTCAGAGAATGAGGGCTACCCCACCGCACTTGCCTTAGCGCCGAAGTTCAGCCATATAGCCCTCATCACACACGCTCACTCTCGCGTCTGCTGGATTAAAAGCCCCAGCGAACGCTCCGGTGGAAAGTCTTAAGCCCCTTAAAAGGCTCAAACTTTCTTCTCAAAGATGGGCGGAGGACCAACCGGAAAAGGAATACCTCGCATGGCGCTTCCCGCGTTCAATATGCGTCAGCTCTTGGAAGCTGGCGTTCACTTTGGTCACCAGTCGCATCGCTGGAACCCCAAGATGGCACCCTTCATATATGGTGCCCGCAACAACATTCACATCATCGACCTGACACAGACGACGCCGCTGCTGCATCAAGCGCTCGTCAAAGTGTCGGATACCGTGGCCAGCGGCGGCCGCGTGCTGTTCGTGGCGACGAAGCGCCAGGCTTCGGAAGGCATTGCTGAAGCGGCAAAGCGTTCGGCGCAGTACTTCATCAATCACCGCTGGCTTGGTGGCACGCTGACCAATTGGAAAACCATTTCGCAGTCGATCCGCCGCTTGCGTCAGTTCGATGACATTCTGGCCGACCCGCAGGGCCGCACCAAGAAGGAAGTGCTAAACATTCAGCGGGAGCGCGACAAGCTCAACAAGGCGCTCGGCGGCATCAAGGACATGGGCGGCGTGCCCGACCTGCTGGTCGTCATCGACACCAACAAAGAAGCCATCGCCATTCAGGAAGCCCGCAAGCTCGGCATTCCGATCGTGGCTGTCGTCGATACCAACTGCGATCCCGATGGCATCGACTTCCCGGTTCCAGGCAACGACGACGCCGGCCGCGCGTTGACACTCTATTGCGATCTCATCGCACGTGCCGCCATCGATGGCCTGGAGCGTTCGCAGTCGTCTTCTGGTGTTGACGTTGGCGCGGCAGAAAATCCCCCGGAAGAAGCACTGCCCGTCAAAGCTTTCAAGGGCATTGAAGCGCCGCGCGGCGAAGCCGACGATCTGAAGCGCATCACCGGCATTACGCCGAAGCTGGAACAGCGCCTCAACGACGCTGGCGTCTATCACTTCTGGCAGATCTCAGACATGGACGCCGACTCGGTTGCCGCACTGGACCGCCTGCTGAAGCTCAAAGGCCAGATCGCGAAAGACGGCTGGGGCGCTCAAGCTAAAAAGATGGTCGACGCGACTGTTGTTTGAACTGGGGCAGTTGTGAGTGGTCAGTTGGTCAGTGGTGATGATTTGCACTGCTCGGCTTACGACTGACCACTGACCGCTTACGGCCTCACCACTCACGATATAAACTTCGCTGCGGAAGCGAAAGGGAACACGCACATGACCACAGTCACGGCCGGCATGGTGAAAGACCTGCGCGAAAAAACCGGCGCCGGTATGATGGATTGCAAAACGGCGCTCGATGAAACCAAGGGCGACATCGAAGCGGCCATCGATCTGCTGCGCAAAAAAGGCTTGTCGAAGGCCGCCAAGAAGGCCGGCCGTATCGCGGCTGACGGTCTCATCGGCATCACGTCGTCGGGCACGACCGGTGCTGTCGTCGAAGTGAACTCGGAAACAGACTTTGTTGCACGCAACGAAGAATTCCAGGACATGGTGTCGAAGATCGCTTCGATCGCTGGTGCGGCCCAAGGCGACACTGCGAAGCTTCTGGCGGCGCATTTCCCCGGCACCAAGACGACGGTCGAATCCTTTATCAAGGATGCTGTCGCCAAGATTGGCGAGAACATGAGCCTGCGCCGCACGGCTTCGCTTTCGGTCAAGGACGGCCTCGTCGCGTCCTACACGCACAATGCCGTCAAGCCGGGCCTTGGCAAGATCGGCGTGCTCGTTGCGCTCGAAGGCACGGTTAAGAACGCCGACGAGTTGAAGGGCCTTGGCCGCATGATCGCGATGCACGTGGCAGCGGCAAATCCGGTAGCACTCGATCTCGACAGCGTTCCTGCTGACACCATCGAACGCGAAAAGGCGATCCTGCTCGATAAGAACAAGGGCAAGAAGCCGGAAATGATGGACAAGATCATCGCCGGCGGCATGAAGAGCTACGCCAAGGAAAGCTGCCTCTTGGAACAGGCCTACATCCACGACAACGCCAAGTCTGTGGCGCAAGCCGTGAAAGACGCCGAAGGCGCACTTGGCGGTGCTGTGAAGCTGACCGGATTCATCCGCTACGCGCTGGGCGAAGGCATCGAGAAAAAGGAAGAAGACTTTGCCGCCGAAGTCGCCAAGACCATGAGCGACGCAGCGGCCGCTTCGAAAAAGTAAGCGCTCGCTTTACTCAAGATTGCGAATTGAAAAAGCCGGCGGGGTAACCTGCCGGTTTTTTCGTGACCTACGCCACCCCCGCCCGCAGCAGATCGTGAATGTGAATGATGCCGACTGGCTTGGTCTTGTCGACCACGAACAGCGCCGTGATGCGCGAGGCATTCAAGATCTCAATGGCCTGCGAAGTTAGCATCGTCGTCGGCACGGTCTTGGGCTTGTGAGACATGATATCGCCGGTCTTCGCCGAGACGAGGTCGGCCCCCATGTGACGCCGCAAGTCACCGTCGGTTATGACGCCGATAAGTTTGCCCTTGGCATCAACCACACCAAGACAGCCAAGGCTTTTGGCAGTCATTGTCAAAATCGCGCTGCTCATCAATTCGGTTTCGCGCGCAAGCGGCAGGCGCTCGCCCTTTTGCATCACGTCGCCGACGTACTTCAGGCTTGCGCCGAGTGACCCGCCGGGGTGGAACATCTTGAAGTCGTGTGCGGTGAAGCCCTTGGCTTCCAACAGTGCAATCGCCAGGCAATCGCCAAGCGCCAGTTGCATCGTGGTCGATGTTGTTGGCGCAAGCCCCATCGGGCAGGCTTCTTTCGCCTTGGGAAGTTCAAGCACCACATCCGATTGCTGTCCAAGCGCGGAATTGCGGTTCGAGGTGATCGAGATCATCGGCACGCCGAAGCGGCGCGAGAAGGTGATGATGTTTTTCAGTTCAACCGTTTCGCCCGACCACGACAGCGCCAGGATCACGTCCTCCTTTGTGATCATGCCAAGGTCGCCATGGGAGGCTTCCGACGGGTGAACGAAGAACGCCGGCGTGCCGGTTGAGGCAAACGTCGCGGCAATCTTCTGTCCAACGTGACCGCTCTTGCCGATGCCTGAGATGATGACGCGGCCACGGGCCTCGGCCAGCACGCGCACAGCCTCGGCAAAGGGCTGCTCCATCGTATCTTCGAGCGCACTGCGCAGTGCTTGCAGGCCATCCGCTTCGAGCGTCAGCGTGCGCATGGCGCTTTCGCTGGCGGGCGAGGGGCTTTGCGGCGCGGGGCTCACTTGTTTGAGTTTTGCTGGCATTGATTGATCGGCCTCTTGCTCGCGGGCGGCGGCCCGGCGCGGCGATTCCATATGACGTGTGTACCAGACCGGGCGGGATGCGGGAAGGATGCCCCGTGCGCGGCGGCCGGCTGCCCAAAGGTCAGTCGCCGCGTACAAAATTAAAGGTGCCTTAACCGGCGCATCGGTACGGTGCCCGGAGCCTGTGTTCGCGTCAAATCAGGGCCTCACTTCCCACCAAGGACGCGAATTTGCGGGCGAAACCGCCACTTTTCTGGTTTTGCGCCGGGCTCGCTGCGGCGACGCTCGCGGCTGCGCTTTTCCCGGCCGCCCCCGCGCATGCGCAAACAGGCCCTGATCCGCAAGCGAAAACCGTTCCCGGACTTACAGTTCCTGGTGTTTCGGGCCGCGCTGGGCAGGCGACACGGCAAGGTGCAGCGGCGAGCGCTGCGGGCGATGACAGCTCCATCGCAGACGATATCATTCCGCAGGATGACCCTTCTCAAGATCCGCTCGATCCCGATAGCGACGACAATACGGGACTTGCAGGCGGGCAGCGTGCCGTGCCCGTCGATGGCGATCTCGCAGGTCCGGCAGAACCAGCTTTCGCGCGAGATGGCGTGCTTGATACGCCGCAAGACCGGCCTGTCGTTGATGGTGTCGATCCGACTTCCGTTGATTTGCGCACGCGCGAGGAGCGGGATCTGTTCGACACGACAACGGCGCAAACCGTGCCGGCAGGCTATGACCCGCTGCTGTTCCAGATTGAAGACATTGATCCCACGTTGACGGACCGCCGGCCCGAGCGGCTTTTCCGCGGCGAGCCTTACGATCCGATTGGAATCCGGCTGGGAGGCTTCGTCTATTTTCCCGAAGCCGAAATATCAGGTGTGGCGACAAACAATGTGCTGCGCACGCCAGATCCGGCCTCCGACGTGTATCTCGATTTGAACTCAACGTCGCGGTTTGTATCGGATTGGAAAGTGCACGCGCTGGAATTCCGCTCGCGCAACGCGCTCAGTTTTCATGATGACTTCCCCACCGAAGACGACCGGGCCTGGACCCTCGAAGCGCGTGGCCGTCTCGATATTGCCAAGCGCACCAACCTGCAGGCGCTGATCTCGCGCAATGTAGGCCAGGAAAGCCGCGGCGGCATCGACGCGTCCAGTGCCGGTGAGCGCCCCGACGTGACGACCGATCAGGCAAACCTGACGCTGAACCATCGCTTCAACCGTTTGTCGTTGCAGCTGCGCGGGGCCGTCACCGATCTTCAATACGATAACATTCTTTCCGGGCCGGCCCCGCAGATCAATACAGACCGCAACAGTGTGACGACGGAGCAGGCTGTGCGGGCGACCTGGGAATTGAAGCCAACGCTCTCGGTCTTCGCCGAAGAGGAAATCAACCAGCGCAACTTTGAAGCCCCTGTTCCGGGCGACAACATCGCACGCGATTCGACCGGCACACGCACGCGCGCCGGTCTCGACTTCGGCACCACCGGGGAGTATCTGCGCGGTGAAGTGAGCGTTGGCTACGGCACGCAAACACCCGATGATGCGCGCCTTGATGAGGTGACGGCGTTCCTCATTGACGGCAATCTGGCGTGGCGGTTATCGGATTTAACGTCACTCTTGTTTACGGCGCAGACCGATATTTTCGATACCAACACTACAGGATCGAGTGCCGTTGCCTCGCATCAGGCTGGCGCGCAAGTGCGCCACGCATTCCGCAAATATCTGATTGGCACGGCAGGCTTGACCTACACGGCACGCGACTATGAAGGCGTAACGCTGCAAGAAAATGAGCTGCGGACAACCATTGGCGCGGAATACTTCGTCAATCGCGAGATCATTTTGTTCGGCAGGTACGAGCACATCGCTTTCGAAAGCAACCAAGCGCTCAGCGACTACAACGCCGATGATTTCCGTTTGGGCATGCGGATAAGAAGGTAGATTGGGTTAGCGCGTAAGCGCGTAACCCAACATTCAGAGCGAAGTGGAAAAGTGTTGGGTTATGGCCTCAGGCCTAACCCAACCTACGGATTCTCCGTTCACGTCGAAACTGCGGCGGTTCCATTTTCTGCGGGCGGCACGTCCTCGTTCAGGACTTCGAGCAATGGCGTCAGGCCATCGATGTCGACAATGGGGAAGATTTCCAGATCACGGCGGGCTTCTGCACTCCACCCAGCTAAACTCAAAGCGCGTTCGGATTTTGAGAATAGACCATGATTGCGGAGTGGAACGGCCTCCATGAAGGCTTTGTCCTCTTCACTCAGCGTTTCTGAATTTGACGTCGAGGATTGTGTCGGTGTCCCTTTTGAGAAGAACCCCTTAAGTGACCCAAGCCAGGTTTTCTTCTTTGGTTGCGTCGAGTTTCGTTCGGCAATCCATTTCTTTCGAACATTGGTGAGGTCTGTGCCGCTTGGCTGATCTTCATCAGCCTTCAGTATCGAAAGTTCATCTTTTTCAC
>JANNXL010000443.1:0-8026 GCA_031409575.1 Hyphomicrobium sp. | reverse complement strand
GTCGTGCAGCACCATGGTGCCGCGCGCTTTTTGGATGAACTTCTTCGTCCGCTTGATCATGCCGTGACGTTTGCCTTGGGCCGCGGCAACAACTTTACCGGTGCCCGTCATTTTGAAGCGCTTTTTGGCGCCGCTTTTGGTCTTCAACTTGGGCATTTTGCTCTCCTAAGTTTACGTCGCGCCCCGCTGGAGCCGTTTGCCAAAGCAAACAGCATCCGGCCCGTTACAACCGTATTTCGAGTGCGCGAAAGCACACAAAAATTTGCAACCGTTGCCGGCTGCCTGTCGTAATCGGGATGCTTTAGTGCGGAAGCCGCTGATATTAAAAGCATAAGAACCGCCACGGCATGCCCCGCCGGGCGGCTCTGCAGGCCTTATAGAAGGGCCGTTGTCTGAAATCAACAAGTTCGCGGGCCTGAACGAGCCGAATTCGGGGCTCAGATAAACGGCCGCAGCCAATCGAACAGCAACGCCAATGCCGCGCCAAAGCAAGTCAGGATCAGCGCCACGGCGGCTATCTTTTTGAAATCAAATCCAAAGAAAATGGGCTGTCCCTTCAGCAGCGGCACCAAGAGGCTGTTGGAGAACACGAGTATCAGCAACCCGAACAGTGCGCCCTGCACAAAGGGATGCGCGGCTGGCAGCAAGTGATGGGTCAGGGCATACACCACGCCCCACATGCCGCCCCAAAAGATCGAGTTGACGATTGTCGGGACCTGCAGGGGCCCAATTGGTGCGGTGGAATAAGCCTTGGCTGGCCAAAGACCGAGTTTGTTGAGAACAAATACAACAACTTGATGGACGAGTACGACAGAGAGTGCGGCGGCGGCAAAGCCGCGAAGCATGTCTTGCAGCATGGATTTTTTCCAATCGTGGAGCAAACGCGGGACTCGGGAGCGTTCGTCTTCTGACGGGTTGCTTGCCATTGCAAGGATTAAGGGCGGTGTAAGCGATGTTTCCAACACAAGTAGGGATGGATCGTCGCAGCATGCAATTTAATCGTATAATCTACTTGACATGTTGCGTTTACGGACCTGTCGAGGCATAAATAGCACATCGAACACGCCTTGGTTTGCTACGCGACAGCGCCGCCCGTGCTGACACTAGACGTCTCCATTGCGCGCTTGATGACCGCCTCGTGGTCGTTGCTGCGGGGCTTTGCCAGATGCTTGGAGGCATGGGATGTCTAACGGTACGGTCAAGTGGTTTAATACACAGAAAGGCTACGGCTTCATTCAGGCTGAAGAAGGCGGCGCAGATGTCTTCGTCCACATTTCTGCCGTGCAGAAGGCGGGGCTGCAGTCGTTGAAGGAAGGCCAGCAGGTCGCCTTCGAAACGGAACGCGGCCGCAATGGCAAAATTGCAGCTATCAATCTAAGGCCCATGTGATAAACGTGCCGCCAAGGTTGCCTGGGGAGCGGACCCATCTGCTCCCTTTTTTGTTGTCAAGATTTCGACGGATACGTGCGCGCGCCGTTTTGCGCAGCGCGAAGGCTTTACGAGGAGTATGAATGGCCAAGGAAGAGATGCTTGAGTTCGAGGGCGTGGTGGCTGAAGTGCTGCCGGATGCCCGCTGCCGTGTGGCGCTCGACAACGGTCATGAAGTGATCGCGTACACCTCCGGCCGCATGAAGAAGAACCGCATCCGCATTCTGGCCGGCGACAAAGTTACTGTTGAAATGACGCCCTACGATTTGACCAAGGGCCGCATCAACTTTCGCCACAAGGATCCCCGTGCTGGGGGTCCTGGTTCGGGTGGCCCGCCTGGCGGCGGCGGTCAGCGCCCTGGCGGTCCCCGGCGTTAAGTCCCGGCTTTGCCGACGTTCAAGACTGTCTGCTTGGTGCCAAGTCTGGGCGTGTGTGTCGATCCCCCGCTAGCGACCGGCCAGTCCAGAGCCAAAGCATCGTGATGGGAATCGCCGCCAAGGCGACAAGGCCTGCGCCCCCGCCCGCAGCGGTCGCTGCTTTTCCCAATGTGGCAAAGACCGTTCCCGACGCGGCATCGCCACCGCGATAGACGACGGTATCGACGAAATTCTGTGCCTTGTACTTCTCGTCAGGGCTGACCGACGTCCAAAGCACTTTGACGGCGGGGTTAGAAATCGCGTAGGCGAGCGACCGCTCGATCACCATGATGGCGGCGATCATTTGCAGCCCAGGTGCGAGCATGAGCGCAATCAGGGCTAAGCCAGCAGACACCGGCAGAACTGTCAGAGATGGCAGCAACCCAAACCGTTGCATCAGGCGGCCGGTGACGAACAATTCCAAAGTCACTGTCAAAATGCTGACGGTCAGATCGCGTGAGGAAAAGAATGCCAGCCGTTCAACACGGTCGGGCATCGCTTCGCCAACGATGCGGGATTGTTCGAGATAGAAGTACGTACCGACGATGTTGGCGATAAAAATATAAAGCGCGATGCGAAACAGAAAGGGTGTGGTCAGAACCTTGATGGCACCATCGAGCACAGATGCGTGGCCCTGCGGTTGCGTACTGCCGGTGGCGGAAACCGGGGCCATCCAAGACCGCAGCAAAACCGAGAGCCCAATGGCACTCATCAGACAGGCTGCTGAAATGAGCAGCAGATTGTTGGCACCAAGCGCGCTTGCAAACACGGTTGTGATAGACGAGCCCGAAATGCCGCCAAGTGTTCCGCCCGCCGCCACAAAACCGAAAAGGCGTTTCGCTTGCCCGGTCCGGTAGAGTTCGGCCATCAGGCTCCAAAACAGTGACAGCGTAAAAAGGTTGTAAACGCTGATCCAGACAAAGAAAACAGACGCCCAAGATGGGTCGTGGTTTGCAACCGCACCATACCAGCCTGACTGCGCATCACCAGAAAACAGGCTCTTCAGAAAAGGCCGTGCTTGCTCAGCGTCCGAGGTGCCAAGGCAAAACCAGAAGCCAACGATGTTGAGCGCGAAGAAAGTATAGAATAGCGGCACGATGCGGCTGCGGTCGAGCGTTGAGACAAGCCATCCGAAGACAGGCACAATCAGAAGCATGACGGCGAAAACGGCGATGAAGATCTGTTCGAGGCCAGCTTTGCCGATCACGACGCCAGCAGCATCGCGAATTGAGCGCAGAATGTAATACCCGCACAACAGCAGAAAAAACATCGCGAACGATGCCAGCAACCCTGCCAGCTCATCGCGTTCAACCGGGACGAACTTGGCCAGGGCTTGATGAAACCAGTTCAGACTGGGGGTCTCAGTCAGCGACAAACGGGTTCTACTTTCGAGGGCCGGAGCGATGGTATCAGGAGCAATCCAATACCATGAGTGGTGCCGCGCGTCCCGCCCACGCTGGCTGAATGGTCAAGTCCCGTCGATCCGTTGAGACTATACGGGCACCGTGCGGTGGGCGGCACTAAGCCGGACCATGTTGGCGGGCCCTGACGCGCGTTCGAGATTGGCGAGGAAAACTGCGGCTGCCTGATCCCAGGTGAAGTTCAACGCTTCGCGCTGCACACGGGCGCGATCCAGAGTCAGTGCTTGGCGCGCAGCAAGACCAAGGTCTTCGTCCAAAACTCCCGATACCCCCTGTGCCACGATATCCGCTGGGCCCATAACAGGGTAGGCGGCAACTGGCAGTCCGGACGCGATGGCCTCGAGGAGAACGATTCCGAACGTGTCCGTGCGGCTCGGGAACACGAACGCGTCGGCAGACGAATAGCACTCAGCCAAGTCTTCTCCCCGCATCTGACCGGTGAAGACCGCATCTGGAAACTCATGCCTTAAACTCGCAAGCGCGGGGCCATCACCCACGACAACTTTTCTGCCTGGCAAATCCAGAGATAAAAACGCACCGATGTTCTTTTCAATCGCAACGCGTCCGACATAGAGGAATACCGGTCCGGACCCGAACCGCCGCACGGGCCGGGGCCTGAAGAGGCTGGTATCGACGCCACGGGTCCATGGCAGCACACGATTGTAGCCGCGTTGGTTGAGGTCGGCGGCCAAGGTGTCGGTTGCAGCCATAATGCCGGCACCGGAATTGTGAAATCGCCGCAGGACCGCGTGCGTCCACGCTTCAGGTATGAAAAAACGCGAAAATAAGTATTCGGGAAAGCGCGTGTGAAAACTCGTCGTGAAGGCAATACCGCGGCGGCGGCAATAGGCGCGCGTCATCCAGCCAACAGGCCCCTCGGTCGCGATGTGGATGGCATCGGGGCGTGTGGCTTTAATAAAGCGGGCGCACGTCGAGACGTTGGGCAAGGCGAGGCGGATCGATGGGTACGTCGGACACGGGATCGTTTTGAAATTCTCTGGTGTCAGAAAAATGAACTGCGCACCTTTGGCGGCTGCGGCCTCAGCTAAGCGCTCATACGTCTGCACCACCCCGTTTACCTGCGGGCGCCAAGCGTCTGTCGCGACCAGAACGCGCATCGGCGTTACCCCAAACTTGTGGCGTGCAGGATGCAAATAGAGCGCGGAGCCTTTCCATGGGAATCGGCCCCAAGGCAGACGGAATACGCTAGCAGTTTGAAAGATATGCGACGGCCGGTTCCAGAGCTTCGGGCCTAGTAAACCCGGAGCGGGAAATAACGGTCGACAATTTCCTGGAAGCGCCCGCTCACCCGTACCCGTTCGAGAGCTGCATTCAGCAGAAACTTAATTTGTGGATCGTTCTTGGGGACAGCAATGGCAACCCCATCCCCGAAGAACTTCGGCTCGAAATACGGCCCGCCTTTGAACTCACAGCACGTGCGCGACAGCGATCCGTTGAGCCAGAACGCGAGGCTGATGCCGTCGTCAAACAGCGCGTCGATCTTTTGACCTTCGAGAGCCTCGCGCGCCTGATCGGGGCTTTCAAAGGCCTGAATGCGGCTGTCACGGAAAAAAGCCCGCACGAAAGCCTCGTGGGCGGTTCCCTTAGCAACGCCGATCGTGCGGCCATCCAGGCCCTCAGGCGAAATTTCGGGTGCGGTGCCACCCGTTCTCACGGCAAAACGGCCGGGCGTAAAAAAGTACCGGTCGGTAAAGTCGACCGTTGAGAGCGATTGTGCGTTCACCGCGTGGGCCGCGATTACGGCATCGGCCTCGGAGCGCTTGAGCCCGGAAAAGAGTTCGTTCCATGGCCGCACTTTGATATCGCAAGCGGCGTTGAGTTCCTGGCACAGGGCTCGCGCCAAATCGACGTTGAGGCCAGTTAGCACGCCCTCATCGTCGTAGTAGTTGAAGGGCGGAAAATCACCCTCGGTCAGAAAGCGAACGGCAACGCGGCGCGGTGCATCTGCGCCTATAGCGGCGGGAACTGCCTCCTGTGCGATGGCCAAGTTCGTGAGGACCCATAAAAATATGATGGGAACGACATGCCTGAGCGCCAGGGCGTACCGCACAGCCTGACTGAGCGTGACGTGCGCTAAACGCAGCGCATTGGCCAGGACGTATTTTGCAGTTGCGAACGAAGGTGTCATCGACAAGCGCCTTGCGCGAGAGCGTGGTAGCGGTAAGTTTACTCAGACTTCTTGTTCTTTCTTTGCATGATTCCCGTCCGGTTATCCCGTCCGTTCGGCTTTCCAGTTGCACTGCTAGGCCGAGCCCGTGTCCCTTGTCGAGCCCGACGATTTTGCGCGCGAATCTGGTGCCAAAGGCACCGTTCGGCGCTATGCGGGCGATTCCTTTGAGGCAAGTGCGGATAGTTTAGACCAAACTCAGCCGTGTGCTTCGGATGAAATACATCGCAAGTCCAGCGATCAGGTGCGAGCTGCCGTTGACGATTTGAGACTGGCGCGGCCGGAACTCTCGGCGAGCGGGCCCGTTTGGGTCTGGCAGACGTGGGCCGCCGTGCTCGGAGCGGCCGGGATGATTTTGGGTTCTGCCGTTGCTCCGCAAGCAATCTGGTTCACCGGTATTGCATGTCTCAGCGTTTCGTTTCTTGGCCTTTCAATGCTGCGCGTTTTTAGTGTTTGGCACGGCGTGCACCAAAGTATCGCGATAAAAGTGGAACCATTCGCAGCCGAAGCGCTGCCCATATATACAGTGCTCGTTCCACTGTTTCGTGAAGCGGCCATCGCCAATGATCTCGTCTCGGCACTCGCCGCGTTGGACTATCCGGCCTCAAGACTTCAGGTTTTGTTGATTCTCGAAGAGGCTGATTTGGCAACGCGCGATGCGATCGCTCGCTTGGCCTTGCCCGTAAACTTCGAAGTGACGGTCGTGCCAGCCGGTGAACCACAAACCAAGCCGCGGGCCCTCAATTTTGCCCTGCCGCAAACCCGCGGTGAATTCGTGGTGGTCTATGATGCCGAAGACATGCCGGAAAACGATCAACTTCTGCGGGCTGTTGCTGCTTTTGGCAAAGGCCCGCCCAACTTGTCGTGTCTGCAGGCCCGCCTGAATGTCTACAATGCCGAACAAAGCTGGCTGACACGGCAGTTCACCATCGAGTACACGGCGTTGTTTGATTGGTTGCTGCCGGCTCTGCAGGCCTTGAAATTGCCAGTACCTCTGGGCGGGACATCCAATCATTTTCGCACAGTTGATTTGCGTGCGGCAGGTGCCTGGGATCCGTTTAACGTCACCGAAGACGCTGATTTAGGCATTCGGCTGGCGCGCGACGGGCGTATCGTTGAAGTGCTGAATTCAACGACATGGGAAGAGGCACCGCATCTGTTGTCATCGTGGATGTGGCAGCGGCAACGATGGCTGAAGGGGTGGCTGCAAACGTATCTCGTTCACACGCGCCAGCCGCGAAGGCTTTGGCGCGAACTGGGCGCATGGCGGTTCTGCGGATTGCAGCTGCTCATGGGTGGCCTCATCGTCTCAGCGTTGATACATCCCGTGTTTTACGTTGCGGCGGCTGTGTGCGCTTGGCAAGGAACGCTGCTTGTCGCACCATCTGGAGTAGAGGCAAATCTTCTGTGGGGCGTGGGTCTGTTCAATTTGATCACGGGTTATGTCACGGCGGTTTTCTTGGGTGCAGTCGCAGTGACGCGCCGGGGCTGGCTGTGGCTCACGCCGCACGCCCTGCTGATGCCCGTCTACTGGCTGATGGTTTCGGCCGCCGCATACGCGGCTGTTTTCCAGTTCTTGGCAGCGCCGCATTTTTGGAACAAAACTGATCACGCCGCGCGCTCAGGAACAACAGCTTTGTTAAACGAGTGGCATAGCCGCTGAACGCCGGGATTTCCGGGTGGAGCGGGCGATGGGAATCGAACCCACGTTCGTAGCTTGGGAAGCTACCGTATTACCATTATACGACGCCCGCGCGCCGCAATCTGCGTATCATAAGCCCTGAGGCGTTGAAAGCGCCGGGGAACAGTCAAAAACTTGAAGTCTCTTGCGCGCGTATCTTGGTAGCACCCGGCTTGCGCAATCCCCGTCGCTGTGGCCTCGTAGGCACCATTCGATGACCGCTGCGAGGCTACGCTTCAGTCCGCATCTGCATAACCAAGGTTCAGACCGTTAATGACCGCACTCGACGTTCGCCGCCCCTTGGAGAAGTTCATAGACCCGGAATGGACCGCGAAGGGCGACAAGCGCGCTACAGTGGCTCTCGACCGGCTGGAAACCCTTTGGATCAATACCGGCACTTTGTGCAACATCACCTGCCGGAACTGCTACATCGAATCGAGCCCCGAGAATGACCGGCTCGTGTATTTGACGGCGGCAGACGTAGACTTATTCCTTGATGAAGCGGTGCATTTGGAGACGCGGGAAATAGGTGTCACAGGCGGCGAACCGTTTCTCAATCCTGAGATCATAGAAATCCTCGGCAGTGCCTTGGCCCGCGGCTTTGAGGTTTTGGTTCTGACCAATGCCATGCTGCCGATGCAACGGCCGAATCTGAAGGCGGGCTTGGCGGCCCTGCAAAAACTGCACGGGCATCGGCTGACCTTGCGTGTCAGTCTCGATCATCACACCCAAGTCCTGCATGAAACCGAACGTGGTCCGGGTACTTGGGCAAAGGCGCTGGCAGGTGTCGATTGGTTGTCTCAGGCGGGCTTCCGGCTGGCGGTTGCCGGGCGCAGCTGCTGGGGCGAGCGCGAGGCCGACGCGCGGGCGGGATACGCACGCTTGTTCAAAG
>JANNXL010000442.1:0-2332 GCA_031409575.1 Hyphomicrobium sp. | reverse complement strand
AACTCGAGCGGCGCGGCGCCAGTGGTTTGCCGCCCCGGCGTTGCCTTTGGCGTGGGCCCGTCGGTCAAAGCAAAATAGCGGCCTTCGGCCCGCAGCAGCGCCGCGCTGGCATCGCCAGCATCGACGGCCGTGGGCGACACGGCTACCCAGCGCGCCTCACCATCGCGCCGCACATCGGCCAGGCCGCCGTGCTTGCGCGATTGCAGCAGCGCGGACACATCGGCTGGCCGGTGCGCGAAATACGCCCCCAGCTGGGTGGAGGTGTGCGGCCCGTGGCGCTGCAGAAACTGCACAAGATCGCTGGTCAGGCCGCTGCGCGGCTTGCGTTCAGTCATCTTTTTCCCTTCCCTGGTGACAACAGCACTCATCGGCATGTTGCGGAACATGCCCATTTGCGGGCGGTGTGCGCTACCGCACTGAGTCGGCTTGCGCACAGACCACGCACGCCTATCGCGGCCACAATGTGGCCCGCGAGGGCTGTGCCTGGCTTTTGCGCACGGCGCAAAAAACGGGAGCGCATCAGGCCACCGCACGCAATGACGGTGCGCTGCCGGCTTCGAGTGCGGCCAGGCGATCGACCAGCTGGGCCTGCATGCGCACCGACTCGATGAACGCGCGCTTCAGCTCCGAGGCCTCATCAGTCGGGGCCACCGGCGCAGGGGCCGCATACCCGCAGGCGCTGGCCAGGTAGTGCATGGCCACATGGCAATCGTGGCGGCGCCCTTCGCGCAGCAGCCACATGATCTGCTCATGGTCGAGGTGTTCGCGGCGACCGGGGTTCAGGCAGTCACGAATCCACCGGCCGGCTTCTTCAGCATCCTTTTCGGGGCGCATCAGCAGGCCGACTTTTTTGGAGCCGCCAAGCACCTTAACTACCTCGATCAAGGCGTCGTTGAGGGTTTCTACACTCAGATTCAACACGATTCCACCCCTTTACGAAAAATGCGGACACGCGCGGACAGACAAGCTGCGCACAAAAAAATAGAGTGCTGGCCATGGACCATGCACTCGCAACGAATAAAAGACCGGCCGACGCGCCGAAGCACGCCGGCCGGCAAATCCCCGAACTGGGGAGGGGGAGACAACACGAAAGGGAGGAAACCCCAGTGCTACGATTGACGTTCTCACACGATCGACTTTCACAAAGGGGCTTCCATGGACTCGTTCAACATCGAAACGACGATTCGATTCACCGCCAGAGCCCATGCGGTTACGACCAAAATGTTTTTTCCGAGCCCGGTACTTGCCCATCTGCCGGCGTTGATCCCTGGGGATTACATGCGCCTGGAGGAATTTGCGGATTGCTGGTTTGTAGTTCAGGAGCGCCAGTTTCACATTCGGTCCGCGACCCACGCTCGCCTGATATTGGTGCTAGACCTTGTCGCGCATCCACAGCCCACACTTGTTTGACCTTACGCATCGGTAGGCTCCGGGGTGGGGTTGGCCGCCGGGAACAAGTCAGGCCGACGCCCGCGAAGTTCGAAGAGGCGCGCGTCTGGGATCGGGTCCGGCCATTGACTTACGGCCGACGGCGTTATGCCAAAAATTCGGGCCGCCGCGCTTGGTCCGCCAGTCAGTTCGTACAGTTCCTGTTTTTTCATGGCCGGCGAATATTAGCATGCTAATTATTGAGAATGCAAGCACCCTTACGATCGGGTTTAGTAAGCTTGCATGCATGAGGATTGGAGAACGTATCGCGCTGCTACGCGAGGCCAAGGGCTGGAATCAAAGCGAGCTGGCCACAAGAGCGGGCGTGACGCCGAGCGCAATCAATCAGATCGAATCCGGCCTGACCAAGCGGCCAAGTATTGAAACGCTATTCCGGATCGCCGACGCGCTCAACACCAGTGCGCGCGAACTTGCAGGCTTTCACGGCGGGGTCGATGATCTTGCCGAGGTCACTGCCCACGTCCTCCGCGAACTGCCCGACGAGCGCAAAAGGGAGATCGCGCGATACACGGAATATCAGGCTGGGCAGGTCACCAAATTATTTGCAAAAGAGTCGTTTTCCAAGTACATGAAGTTGCTTACCACGCTGATTGATGATAAAACCGACAAGCCCAAGAGCTAGGAGCGGCCGCCATGGCGCTGGTGATTTGCAAGGCATGCGAAAAACCCATCAGCAAGAATGCCACGGCATGCCCTGCTTGCGGTGAGCCAAGGCCCAAACGCACAAGCCTGTTTACCTGGCTGATTGTCGCAAGTCTCGCGCTCATCATTTATCAGTGCTCGTCTACGCCGAGCCGCGTATCAACACCGTCGGCTACGCTCATGTCTGCAGACTCGGCGGCGGCAGCGGCCCGACGGCAGGCGGAAATGTTCGATGTCGGCG
>JANNXL010000441.1:0-1684 GCA_031409575.1 Hyphomicrobium sp. | reverse complement strand
TTCGGTGCAGTCATCGGCGGCTTTGTCGATGACAGGGCTGGTTCGAAAACCGTGATCTTGATGTCGCTCGCGATTTTGATCATCGGCGCACTGGGGATCTTGTCAGTTGATAAGAGCCACGTGCTCTACACCATCGAAGTCACGCCAAAAGTTGCGGGATCAGGGGCTTTTTCATCTGCTGGTGAGCGCGTGTTCTTGGCCTTCGCCATGCTGGTGGGGCTGGTTGCTGCCCCCGTGCAATCGGCAAGCCGCGCGCTTCTCGCTCGCCTGGCGCCACCCGATAAGGTGACGCAGTATTTCGGGCTGTTTGCCTTCTCAGGCAAAGTGACGGCCTTCATGGCACCGCTGATGGTAGCGGCGGTGACGCAAGCAACCGGCGATCAACGCTTGGGTATGGCGTCGATCGTCGGCTTTCTGATTTTAGGAATGCTTCTGATGCTGCCAGTAAGAGAACCACAGCGTTAAATTGGGTGAGGCTCGATGCCTTCAAAAATCGGTGCGTCTGCCCACTGCTTGGCCCGGGCGAAATCTGTTTCAGTCCGCACTGTCCATGTAAAAAGTGGCAAGCCCAGAACTTCGCGGACAAAACGCGTGATGGGCGCCGGCAGCGCTTTGACATCGTAAGCGATGAAGGACGGATGGACGGGGCCGTTTTCCAATAGATGAGCCAGCCTGAAGGCGCGCTCGCGATCAAGTTTATCAGCCCACCAAGTGTCGCCGTTTTCGCTTTCATAGAGTCCTGAAACGACGCCACGCGGAATGCCGGGTGCCAGCGCACGCAGGCCGATGAGTACCGCGGGATCAAACGACATCAGTGCCAGAGGGCCTTGATAAGCCATCGATAACCTTGCAATTTCAGCTAGGAATTTTGCGTTCGGCGGCTCCCACTCACTCTTGATTTCAACGAGCAGCGGCACGCGGCCGCGCACAAGATGCAACAAGCCGTCAAAGGTTATGACGCACGAGCCTTCGGGATACATAGCCTCGCGCAGGCTCTCCGCCGTCTGCTGTGCAACCAAGCCTATGCCGCTGGTCACGCGGTCCAGCGTTTCGTCGTGAAACACCACCGGCACGCCGCCAAGTGCGGGCCGCAAATCGCACTCGATACCATAGCCCTTGGCAATGGCTGCCTCAAAAGCCGCGCGCGAATTCTCGGTGCGGCCAGCCTTGGCGTCATGCAGGCCGCGATGGGCGATGGGACGCAAAAATACGGCTCGATCCAATTGCACCATCAGCGGTCCTTAATTTTCAAAATCGCATCGATCTCAACAGCGGCATCGAGCGGCAGGCTTGCGACGCCGACGGCTGCCCGCGTGTGACGGCCCTTGTCGCCCAGGACTTCAACCATCAGATCCGACGCCCCGTTGATCACTTGCGGCTGTTCGCTGAATTCTGGCACGCAGGCAACAAACCCGGTCAACCGCAAAACCTGTTCAACCCGTTCCAGGTTGCCAAGGGCGGCTTTGGCTTGCGCAAGTATGTTCAGTGCACACAAACGGGCAGCGTGCTGACCTGTTTCGAGTGCGACGCCGGCCCCAAGGCGGCCCTTTACCAGACTGCCATCCGCGGCTTTCGAGATCTGACCGGAAATGAACAGCAGATCGCCTGCGATGAGATGCGGCACGTAGTTTGCCACCGGGCTGGGCGCAGCATCCACGCTCACCGCCGAGGATGCCGGCGCCAT
>JANNXL010000440.1:0-7908 GCA_031409575.1 Hyphomicrobium sp. | reverse complement strand
ACTTGCGGCCCGTTGTCGTGGATGGCCGCCGTCGTGCACCGCACGCAGCCGCGTGACGCCGCCTTGACGGGAAGGGGGATGCAATCGCGTCATGTTCCACGCCTTGCCGTCATCCTCGAAACAGCGAGCCCGCGAGACGTTTCGGGGATCCAGCGTAAAGTGCGCCGAAGGCCTCCGATATTTCGTGTCTTCGACAAGCCTTGCGCTGGATCCCCACGTCATTCGCGCCGGATGGCGCTTACGCCGCGAGGATGACGAGGAAGTTTGTTCGCCCCCGACCATCAATATCGCCAGCAAAAAAATTGGGGCGGGAACAGTATGTGTTCCGCGCCCCAGACCGTTTCAAACTTGAGTTGGCGGCGCGCTTACTTCACGCTCACGCTGAACGTGATCTCGGCCTTTTTCGTCTCAGCACCGGAGCGTGTAATGCTGGAGCCGCACTTGTACGACGACGAGAAGCCTTCAATGCGGCAGCCGGGCGTCACCGTGAAATCGAGGTCCCGCTTCTTGTCGACGCGGTTGATGTCAATCGAGTCGTCTTGCGTCACGTCCTTGTCGACGAGTTCGAGTTTGACTTTGTGCTCGCCGCCTTTGACTTTCGCGGAGATTTTCCAATCGGGCTTCACTTCGTTTGCGCCCTTAACGACCTCTGATTTTACAACTTCGCCATCGATGGTGACGCGCGCATACAGGTCGCCCTTGGAGAACTCATCGACACGGTCCAGCAAGCGGATCTTCGTGACCTTCACCGTCAGTGTTTTGTCAGCGGCTTCTGCCTGGCTTTGTCCAAGCGTGAGCGCGGCACAAGCAAGGGGCACGGCGAACATCACGGCGGTTGCACGCGCGGTGCAGGCTTTCCAATCAAATCCCAGCATGGTCAACTCCTTAGCAATTACATCACGCGAACCAGCAGTCATTAGCAGATGCGGACCGATTTTCACGAGTCCGGCAACCAGGTTCTGATCCAGCCAATGCATTAGCAGCAAAATTCCTTCGCCGCAGAGCGGCTGAGACCGAATATCCCGGCGGCGTTGCTCTTGTGTGACAGTCTTGGCCTTTTTGCTTGGCGCATGGCGACTCGCGTTCCGCGAGCCGGCCGCCGTGCGCAATTGGAGTATGCTGGACGTGCCGCTGCAAATGCCCTCCAAGGCCGGCTGCGCATTTTTGCTTGCCCGCTCCGACTGCACTCTCGGCAGCCGGCCATCGCGGGCGGCCCTTGCCAAGCCCCAACGTGGCATGCGAACTCTGCGCCGACTGTATTCGGGAGATTCGGGTGGCTGGTTGCCCCTGTTTGCGTGCGCCGGGCAACATGATGTTCGCCCCATTTCGCAAACAGTATGTTTGCAAATCCAACGGCTTGCGATCAAGAGGCGGCATCATCCATGGTCCAGTCTCCCTTTAAATTGGCCCTGTCCAAACTTCCATTCGGCGACCTGTTCGCGCAACCTGAGACCACGATGACCGATAAGACCGCGCGCGCCCGCAAAACGGGCGATGCTTCCGAGAGTTACACAGCAGCCGACATCGACGTGCTGGAAGGCCTGGAGCCCGTGCGGCGCCACCCCGGCATGTACATTGGCGGCACGGATGAGCGCGCCCTGCACCACCTGTTCGCCGAAGTCATCGATAACTCGATGGACGAGGCCGTGGCCGGACACGCCACCTTTATTGAGGTGCGGCTTGGTGCCGATGGCTTTCTGGCCGTCACCGACAACGGGCGCGGCATTCCGGTCGATGCGCACCCGAAGTTCAAGAACAAATCCGCACTCGAAGTGATCATGACGACGCTGCACTCGGGCGGAAAATTCGACGCAAAAAATTATAATACGTCCGGTGGCCTGCATGGCGTCGGCGTGTCGGTCGTGAATGCCCTGTCGGAACTTCTCGAAGTGGAAGTGGCGCGCGGCCAGCAGTTGTATCGCATGGTGTTTGCGCGTGGCGTGCCGCAGACCAAGCTTGAGAAGCTCGGCTCCACCATGAACCGGCGCGGCACCACGATCCGCTTCAAGCCGGATGATAAGATCTTTGGCAAGGGTGCGCACTTCAAGCCGGCGCGGCTCCTGAAGATGGCACGCTCCAAAGCCTACCTGTTCGGCGGTGTTGAAATTCGCTGGAGCTGCGATCCCTCGCTCATCACAGACGGCACGCCTTCTGAGGCTGTGTTCCGTTTCCCTGGCGGCTTGAAAGAGTATCTGCTGTCGAGCATCGAAGGCCAGACGCCTGTCACGAAAGACATCTTCGCGGGCCGTGCCGAAAAGACGGAAGGCCATGGCTCTGTCGAATGGGCGGTCGCATGGATTGCCGATGAAGATGGTTTCTCGTCATCCTATTGCAACACCATCCCGACGCCTGAAGGCGGTACGCACGAGACCGGCTTGCGGCAAGCGCTCTACAAAGGCTTGCGCGCCTATGGCGAACTGACCAACTCCAAGAAGGCAGCCCAGATCACATCCGACGACGTGATGGGAACGGCTGCATCGATGCTGTCCGTATTCATTCGCGGCGCGGCGTTCCAGGGCCAGACGAAAGAGAAGCTCTCCACCCAGGAAGCCACTCGCATCGTTGAGACGGCCGTGCGCGATGCGTTCGACCATTGGCTGGCCGACAGCCCGCAACAGGCGACGAAACTGCTCGAATGGACCATCGAGCAATCCGAAGAGCGCTTGAAGCGCCGCCGCGAAAAAGAGGTCGGCCGTCAGTCGGCGACACGCAAACTGCGGCTTCCGGGCAAGCTCGCCGACTGCTCCATTCAGACCGCAGGCGGCACCGAGATTTTCATCGTTGAAGGCGACTCGGCCGGCGGCTCGGCCAAAAGCGCCCGCAATCGTGAGACGCAGGCGATCTATCCGTTGCGCGGGAAAATTCTCAACGTGGCGAATGCCACGTCAGCCAAGCTCGCGCAAAACGAAGCCTTGTCGAACCTGATGCTGGCATTGGGCGTCGGCACCGGCTCGCGCTACAAGGACGAAGACCTGCGCTACGAGCGCGTCATCGTCATGACCGACGCCGACGTAGACGGCGCGCATATCGCGTCGCTGCTGATCACGTTCTTCTACCAGGAAATGCGCGATCTGATCGAGAACAATCACCTCTATCTCGCGGTGCCGCCACTCTACAAAATCTCACACAAGGCGGAGGTGGCGTACGCGCGCGACGAAATCCACCGCGATCTGCTGCTCGGCACGCAGTTCAAGGGCCGCAATGCCGATGTTACGCGCTTCAAGGGCTTGGGCGAAATGGATTTCAAGGATTTGAAATCGACGACAATGGATCCCAAGAACCGCCTGCTCCTTCGCGTCGAAGTGGGCGATGGCGACAAAAGTGTGCTCGCAGAGGTCGTCAACTCGCTGATGGGATCAAAGCCCGAGGCGCGTTTCCGCTTCATTCAAGAGCGCGCAGCATTCGCCAAGGATCTCGATATTTAACGGTGCTCGAAAGCATAACTTCTGCCGCTGCGAGATAAGCGCTAAGTCTTATGCTGTGGAGGGCATGGATTGGGCGCGTAGCTTGCCACATTCTGACAATTGACGGCGGCCAAGCCTGCCACTCACTCAGGCTCGTGCGGCGGGCAGAACATTGAGGACTGTTTGTAATGGCAGGTACGGCACAGGAAATCTTTGCGCAGTCGGGCGGGCAATTGAGTTTTGCAGCCAAGCTCTCACAGGCGGCTTATCATCTTGTTGCTGGCGTTGAATTGGTTGGCCAAGACAGGAACCTTGTAAGCACTGGTGCAGCTGCGGCCTTCACGGATGTCGCGTCCAAACTGCAAATGCTGACTGACGCGGACCTCCCGGCACTTACCCCCACAATGGTTGGAGGCACCACAAATTTCCCAACCAATGGCATCAATGGCGGGATCTACACCCACGGCAACGCGGCAGCGATCGTCGGCCGTTCAACCGATGCCTTGTTCCTGACATTTCGCGGCACCAACGACACGATGGGGTTCGTGGACTTCGTGACCGGGTCGCCCGACAATAACCAGTGGAACGAACCCAGCGCCCACTACGCTGAATACGCCGAACTGATCAGCGCCATCGATACCTATGTCGCCAGCAACGCCAGTATTACTAAAGTCTATGTCGCCGGACACAGCTTGGGCGGAGCCATGACCCAGGAATTCATGCGCACGCATTCCGGGGCCATGTACGAGGCCGTGACTTTCGCCAGCATCGGTACCAATTTGCCCGGCGGCGATGACAAGGCCGATGCGCGGCAAACGAATATCTGGATCAACAACGACATCGCCCGTATCGGCTTTGCGCTGAGCCATGAAGATCAGGGCGACAACAACTTCATTGCGTCAGGCCTTGGTGCGTTGGATGCCGGAAACATCCACGACATCAAGTTCTATGCCGCACTTGCTCAATTTCTCGAAGCAAATGACGTCACCCTGGCGGCGCTTCAATCTCAACGCGGCATCAATTTCGACAGCCTGATCCTGCAGGTCTCTGAGTTTACTCCCGCCACAAACTCTTACACGTTCGGTGAGGACAGCGATTCACTCTCCGGCGGCGGCGCTTCGGATTACATCCTGGGCGGCGAGGAAAGTGATGATCTGTTTGGCAACGGCGGCCGGGACTATCTGCTCGGCGGGGCAGGAAATGACGATCTATCTGGAGGCCTTCAGAAAGACTATCTCAACGGCGGCGCGGGTTCAGACCGGTTCGATTTCAATAGTGTCCAGGAAGCCGGCCGCACATCATCCACGCGCGATGTGATTGAGGATATGACACGGGGCAGTGATCGCATCGACTTCAAGGGCATTGACGCCCGGACAACCAGCTTTGGCAACAATACCTTTAAGTGGATCGGATCGCGCGACTTTCACGATAAAGCCGGCGAGTTGCATCTCGTAAAACGCAGCGGCTTCATATTTGTGGAGGGCGATACAAACGGCGACGGCCGTGCCGATTTCCGCATCGTCGTTGAGCACGTCAACAATCTCGGCAAGTCTGATTTCATTTTGTAGCGGCGGCTCAGTCTTGGTCCTGCAAACTGAAGCGCCTTGCCCCCGCACTGTCTTGAGTCCCATGACAGTGTTCACCCCTGCGGAACCTGTCCGGGCCATGGTATATGCGGTGTGCGAACTGGTTTGATTCTCGCCTTCTGGGGCAGTCAATCTCAGGGTGCAGGGGAAGACAAAAGGACCACAAAAAATGAAAATCAAGCCACTTGTCGCCGAATTCATCGGCACATTCATGCTGATGGCATCTGTCCTCGGCGCAGCGTTCTATTCGTTTGGCGCGCCTGCGGGTAGCGCTGGCATACTGGGCGTGGCATTTTCGATCGGCCTTACTGTCATGGCTATGGCCCGATCCATCGGTCACATCTCCGGCGGACATTACAATCCTGCCGTTACCGTTGGTCTCGTGGTTGGCGGCAGATTCGATTCTGCAAGCGCTCCGCTCTACATACTTGCTCAATGCCTTGGCGCGGCCTCTGCGTGCGGCGTGTTCTCGATGATTGGTTCGGGTGTTGGCGGCAACTACGCGGCCAACGGCTACGGCGAACTGTCGATGCTGAAATCGACCATGCCCCAAGTGTTCATCATCGAAGCCGTGCTGACCGCGTTCTTCCTGATCGTCATCCTCGGATCGACACGAAAGGACTCGAGCCCGGGATTTGCACCGCTCTCCATCGGCATGACCCTGACGGCGATCCACATCATGGCCATCCCAGTGTCGAACGCCTCGGTTAATCCGGCGCGCAGCTTCGCGTCCGCTATTTACGCAGGCGGCGAACCACTATCGCAATTGTGGGTGTTCTGGGTGGCGCCAATTCTCGGAGCTGTAATCGGCGCATTGCTCTATCGATTCATGACCGAAGAAGCCGAATAACCACCAGAAACCACGAGACTTTTGCGCCAAAACGGCTGGATTTCAGGATCTGGCTGTTTTTTCTTCATTTTACCGATGCAGCGTTACACCGCAGCCGCCAAAACCGTCAAAAGTGCCTGCTTTTCCTTGCATATCATGCGCGAACGTGTCAGCAAGCCCCCAGCTTGGGCGCAGGGGATTTATTCATTTAAATCCTTTTATGACACCAGATTCAGATTTGGCCCTTTTCAGGCTCGCCAATCTCCCTGCGTTCCGACACCCGCGACATTGTCCCCGCACCGTACCGGTAGCGTAGGATAAGCTTGGCCGCGGCCTTATCGACGCGAACGGAGACACACTTTTTGGAACATACGTCTGGCCAATCTCACAGCAATGCGGCCGCTGGCAGCACAAACACTGAGACGCCCGCAGCAACCCAAGCCCTCAAATTCTCAGATCTTGGTCTCAGCGCTAAAGTTCAAGCGGCCATCGATGCCGCCGGGTATTCGACCCCCACACCGATCCAAGCTGCTGCCATACCGGTCGCACTCACCGGGCAAGACGTGCTTGGCATCGCGCAAACCGGCACTGGAAAGACTGCGTCCTTCGTTCTGCCTATGATTTGCCGCTTGGAAACGGGACGGGCACGCGCCCGCATGCCACGCTCCCTCATTCTCGCGCCGACACGCGAACTTGCAGCCCAGGTGGCGCAGAGCTTCGAGAAGTATGGTGTCAACCACAAGCTTGACGTGGCTCTGCTTATCGGTGGCGTCTCGATGGACGATCAAGTCAAGAAGCTTGATCGCGGCGTTGATGTACTTATCGCGACGCCTGGCCGTCTGCTCGACCATTTCCAGCGCGGCCGCCTGATGCTGATGGGTGTCGAAATTCTCGTCATCGACGAAGCTGATCGCATGCTCGACATGGGTTTCATTCCTGATATCGAAAAGATCTGCAAACTGCTGCCGCCACGGCGTCAGACGCTGTTTTTTTCGGCAACGATGCCGCCCGAGATCACGCGGCTTGTTGATCAGTTCCTCAAGAATCCGACGCGCATCGAAGCAACGCGCCCTGCGACCACCGCAACCACCATTACGCAAAGCTTCCTGTTCTGTTCGAGCAGCGAAGACTGGGCCAAGCGCGACTTGTTGCGCCTCATGCTGCGCGAAGACGGCGTGCGCAACGCGATCATTTTCTGCAATCGCAAGGTCGACGTGGCGATCCTGTTAAAGTCTATGCTGAAACACGGTTTTAACGCAGGCGCACTGCATGGCGACATGGATCAGAAGAGCCGCATGGAGACGCTCGACAAGTTCCGTTCGGGAGACATCAAATTTTTGGTAGCAAGCGACGTGGCCGCGCGAGGTCTCGACATTCCTGACGTGAGCCACGTGTTCAACTTCGATTTACCCCGCGACAGCGACGACTATGTGCATCGCATCGGCCGCACCGGACGCGCAGGCCGTGAAGGCACGGCGAAATCGATTGTGACCCATGAAGACCTCAAGCAGCTCAAAGACATCGAAAAGATGCTTGGTGTGCCAGTCACGTGGGCGGGCGAAGGCCCAACCGAAGATGACTTTGCTTCGGCTGGCAAACGCCGCCGCGGCGGACGCCCTGGTGCGGCGCCGCGCAGTGAACCCAGGCCCAGCCGTGGTCCGTCACGCGGCCCCGGCGGACCACGCAGCGAGACCCAACGCGCTCCGGTTCATCAGGCTGCTGCGGGATCGCCACCCTCAGTCAATGAGCAGCGCCCAGAACACCGGCCGCGCCACGCGATGCGTTCGGATGACGGTGAGGGCGCATCGCAGCCCGGCGAGTCGCCAGTACCGGCAAACGATGCAAGGCCGATTGAGCAGCCGCATCGTGATGCGCCTGCGAACCAGAGATCGCGCCAGCCCCGGAATGCCCCGCGCACGACCGCCGCCGTCGAAGTGCCAGGCAGCGGACCCCAGCCATCGATGGGTGCCAGATCACGGCCCGAACGCAGCGATAGCCGTGGCAATACGCGCGGTGACGCTGGCCCCGATCAGCGCCGTGATCAGCAGCCGCCTCAGCAACAGCGATCCACACCTGGACAACCGCGCTC
>JANNXL010000439.1:0-4910 GCA_031409575.1 Hyphomicrobium sp. | reverse complement strand
TGTTCGTGCAAACCAATGCCGTGGTCACTTTCAGAAACAGCCCGGCACGGCCAATACGCACTCATCGAGGCGCTCGACAAAGCCCAGGAACGCAATGCCGAGCTTGCCCGCGTAGCTTCAGCGGCCTCAGACCAAGGTGAGATCACGTCAGCAACGATTGCAGCAAGGAACGCCGAAGCGATTGATCTCACGCCACTCACGCGTCCCGCATCTGAAAGTTCGGAGCCTTTGACTGTGGCTGCGACTGTGGCAGCACTCGAAACAGATACACTCACAAGCGATGGCGCTGCAGAGCCGCTGGCAGTCTTGGGGCATTTAATGCCTGCGGGATTCGATCCAGGCATTCCGGTGAATTCAGCCTTCGCGGCACCGGCGCAACAGCGCGTGCGCAAGTCCATCGTCACGGGCGCATTGAAGCCGTCTGTCCGCAAGTCCACGCAAACTGCTTCGTGGTTCACGGCACAGCCCAAGTATTCTTGGCCAGGCGACGTCCCCGCACGCCGCCGCTGAAGCCACGGCCTACCAACTGCCGTCACTCTCACGTCCATAAAATGCGGCGCTGCCTTCGAGCGGGAATGCTTCTTCTACGGCATAAGGGCCGCCGCCTGTAACGGGGCGCGACGAAAATAAAACAAACTCCTCAATGGTGATGGGATCAGACCGGTAAGCGGCGTGCCGTCCTAAAATCAAAGCCACCTGATCAGCGCGCGCGCCGCGCAGCCGCGCAAGGGTGACATGCGCCTTGAACTTTCGCGTCTCTGGCGGAAGTCCTGCCGCCCGGGCAGCGCGTTCGTTGGCCCTGGCCAACTGATCAAGCTCCGGCCCTGCCTCGACAGCCGCCCATATAGAATGCGGATCATTGCCGCCAAATGCCCCAAGCCCAGACAGCCGCATTGCAAACACCGGTACGCGGATTTGCGCCAGTTCATCGGCGAAGTCGCGCGCTTTTCGATTGTCGATATCACCGGCAAATCGCAGCGTCAGGTGCAGGTCTTCCGGCGCAACCCATTTCGCACCAGCCAATGGCACAGCAAGGCGCCCTGCCTGTTCACGCAGCGCAGCAGGGAGTTCCAGACCTGTGAACACTCGCGGCATGCTAGTTTTTGACGGCCGTTGACCGGCGAGCGGTAACGCGCCCGAGAAGTGCTTCGACGCCCGGCATGATCCGCTCCACGATCACCGCGATGCCCTTGCCAGTTGGGTGCAGTCCATCGCTCAGATTGAGTTCAGATTTCAATGCGACACCTTCCAAAAAGAACGGATAGAGCAGCGCGCCATGCTGGGCACTCAATGACGTATAGATGGCGTTGAAATCATCTGCATAGTCCGTACCCCAGTTTTGCGGCGCGCTCATGCCGGCAAGCAAAACGTCGATGTTGCGCGCTTTGAGTTTCGACAAAATTGCGTCGAGGTTCCGGCGCGCTATTCCCGGCTCGATGCCGCGCAACGCATCATTCGCGCCAAGCTCTAAAATGACCGCTTCGGTGCCCTCGGGAATTGACCATTCAAAACGCTCCAAGCCCGCGGCCGTGGTATCGCCAGACACACCCGCGTTCGTCATCTCCACCGCATGGCCGCGAGATTTCAGCGCAGCCGCAAGCTGCTCTGGAAAGGCGTCCGCAGGCGGAAGCATATAGCCTGCGGTTAGGCTATCCCCGAAGGCAACGATCTTGACAGGCCGATCCAGCCGGTCAGCAGCCCTTGCGGTGGTCTGTGTTGCAGCTACGGTCATAAGTCCCAACAAACCGATGCATACGAGGTTGATAATGGCGCGGCGAGACGCCAATTCAACTCCAGGGTTGAATCCCAGAGTCCGCCATGCACGGAGTTGATTTATCATTGCGCCTCGCGTCTCACCCAGACCATTTTCTAGCACCTGTATATTGTGCGGTCTGAACCGGTTGTAACCCGCTTGCCTAACATCTTGCCACTGCATGGAGTTTGAGCCCGTTGTCCGAACCGATCATCGACCTGCACGACGTGAGATTGACGCTACCGAGCCGAGCAGGTCCCGTGGACATTCTGCGCGGAGTTAGTCTGCGCGTCAGCCGCGGCGAAACATTGGCGATCGTTGGGCCTTCGGGTTCCGGAAAGACGTCGCTGCTGATGGTTTTGGCAGGGCTTGAGGCGGCGACGAGCGGCGGAGTGACGGTGGCCGGGAATATATTGGCCGGTCTCAACGAAGATCAACTGGCTTTGGTTCGCGGTGCCAACATCGGTATCGTCTTCCAGTCGTTTCATCTTGTTCCTACGATGACTGCCGTTGAGAATGTGGCTCTGCCGTTGGAGTTTGCTGGACGTGCCGATGCTGTCACCGTCGCCCGCGACCGGCTCGCGGAGGTCGGCTTGGCTGAACGCGCCACGCATTTCCCCTCGCAGCTCTCTGGTGGCGAACAGCAGCGTGTCGCGATTGCCCGGGCGCTCGCCCCGCAACCCAAGCTTATTCTGGCCGACGAGCCGACGGGCAATCTCGATACCGCAACAGGCAGTACAATAATCGACCTTCTGTTTGGTATGCAGCAACAGCGGCAAGCGACCCTGGTGCTTGTGACCCACGATGAACGGCTGGCCCGCCGCTGCAGCCGCACCATCCGTATGGCCGATGGCAAGGTTGTTGCCGATGAAGCGGCGCGCGCCGCATGACCGCAGAACTCGTTCTCTCGACTGAGCACACACCCCCAACAAGTTTTCCGTGGCGCGTGATGCGGCTCGCGTTGCGCGAACTGCGCTCGGGCCTTGGCGGATTTTATGTATTCATCGCCTGCGTCGCGCTCGGCGTCATGGTGATCACCACCGTGGGTGCGCTTTCGGATGCCTTGAAGGCCGGCTTTGAGCGCCAAGGCGAAGCGATCCTGGGTGGTGACGTGACACTGGCGCGGATGCACGCGCGTGCCAGCACAACCGAGCGTCACTGGCTTATCGCTCAGGGCCGCATGAGTGAAACGGCGACGCTGCGCACGATGGCGCGGCGCATAGATGGGCAAGAACAGGCGCTCATAGAATTGAAAGCCGTTGATGCCAGCTATCCCATGGCAGGGCTCGTCGTTCTGAATGAAGGGCAAGCACTAGATGCAGCGATCCGCCAGGGCGATGGAGCTGCGGCCGATCCCATTCTCCTGGAACGATTGGGATTAAAGCCGGGCGACAAAATCAAGATTGGCAACGCAGAGCTCACGTTGAGTGCGACGATCAAAGCCGAGCCAGATGGTATCGCCGACCGTCTCACCTACGGCCCACGCATTTTCGTCACACTCGCTACGCTGGAGAAAACCGGTCTCGTGCAGCCGGGCACATTGGTGCGCTGGCGCTACTCTCTGAAGCTGCCAGACGGCGGCGGCAGCAATGCTCAAACTCTCGTACAGTTTCGCACTGCTGCTAAGGCGGCGTTGCCCGAATCCGGCTTTTCAATTGCAGACCGCCGCGATCCCTCCCCGCAGATCACCAAGACACTGGAACGATTGCGTCAGTTCCTCACGCTACTCGGCCTCACGTCCTTGCTTGTTGGCGGCGTTGGTGTCGCCAACGCGGTCAACACGTTCATCGACAAGCGCCGCAAAGTCATTGCCACCATGCGCAGTCTCGGCGCTACGAGCCGGTTGGTATTCTATGTGTTCCTGGCACAGGTCATGGCGATGGCCGCCATCGGCGTGGCGATCGGCGTGGCCCTTGGTATTCTTGCACCCGCACTTTTAACGTCAATGTTCGGCGACGTTCTTCCAATTAAGGCAGAGTTCACGGTGTCGGCTGCCACGGTGGCAACAGCTGCAGCTTATGGCTTCCTCGTCGCGCTGCTGTTTACGCTTTGGCCGCTCGGGCGTGCTGAAGCGATGAGTGCGGCGGTGCTCTTTCGCAATGAGCTCGGTGCCGAAAACGTCAGGCCGCGTTCCGCCATTCTACTGGCCACCGCGGCCGTTGCCGCGATTTTGGTTTTATGTGCCGTGCTCACGTCGGACAGCCGTCCCATAGCATTCTATTTTTGTGCCGGTATTGCCGTCATGTTTGCGGTGTTCGTGGGTCTTGGCCAAGCCGTCGTGCGACTTGCTGCTCGCATCAAGCGTCCGAGACGGCCGGAACTTGCGCTGGCAATTGGCAATATTTCAGCGCCGGGCGGGTTGACCAAGTCGATTGTTTTGTCGCTCGGCACGGGCTTGTCACTGCTCACGGCTGTAGCCCTAGCGGACGCAGCGCTCGTCAACGAATTGAGCAGCCGCCTGCCCTCCAACTCGCCCGATTATTTCGTGCTGGATATTCCGAAAGCCGACTACCCGGCCGTGAGTGCACTGATCCAGCAAGACGTGCCGGGAAGCCAGCTCATAGACGCGCCGATGCTGCGCGGGCGCCTGTTGCGGCTCAAAGACAAACCCGTTGAGGAGATCAAAGCGCCACCCGAGGCCCAGTGGGTTTTGAACGGCGACCGTGGGCTGACATATGCCGAGACGGTACCCGAGGGTTCAAAGGTCGTCGAAGGCGAGTGGTGGCCGAAGGACTATTCGGGCGAACCCCTTGTCTCGTTCGAAGCTGATCTGGCGCAGAAGCTTGACCTTAAAATTGGTGACCAAGTAACGGTCAACGTGCTGGGCCGCAACCTTACGGCGCGCATCTCGAACATGCGCGAAGTGAAGTGGGAGAGCCTCGCGCTGAATTTCGTGATGGTGTTTTCGCCTAATACACTGGCTCAGGCCCCGCACGCCATGCTGGCGACCGTGACATTGCCGAAGAACACACCCCTTGTGACGGAGGTCCAGATGGCCCGTCACTTGGGTCAAGCATACCCGGCTGTCACACCTATTCGCGTCAGAGATGCGATTGAGGCATTCAATGCGGTGTTTGGAAAAATAATGACGGCAGTGCGCGTTGCTGGAGGCGTGACACTGCTTTCGGGCGCATTGGTACTGGCCGGTGCCCTGGCC
>JANNXL010000438.1:0-19057 GCA_031409575.1 Hyphomicrobium sp. | reverse complement strand
GACCTAGGGCACGAACTCGACGTGCTAAAGGCCGCCATGGCGGCGCGCGATACACTCACCATCCAGGCTTTGTTGTTGCGAACAGTTGAAGGCTATCAGCCACGGACCGACACGGTGGCTGTTGCCGGCACGCCGGAGCCGGTTTGGAGCAATGCCACGCGGACGCTGCACTAGCGATGGCCGTGCGCACCCAGACCGCTGCCGCCCACCCGTCCCAATCGATGCGCAACTTCGCTTTCGTTGCCGCCTCGCCCAGCGCTGCTGTGCAGTTGCACGGACCGTTGTTTACTGCCGTCACAGCACTGGGCCATCGTGTCATGTGCTTGACCCCGGACGGCGCTGACGGTGGAAAATTGCCAGACCTCGGTCATGGCATTAAACTCAAAAACTATGATCCCAGGCCTGAAGGCTGGAGCTTCCTGGCCCAGCGCCGCGCTGCACTCGCAGTTTCCGAGACGTTGCAAACCTGGCGCACGCACTGTGTCGTGGCGGCAGGTGAAGCCGGTTCCCTGCTGCTGCCGATGATCGCCGCACAGCAGGCAGGCATTTTAGAGCGCATCGCTGTACTGACCCAAAGCTTCAATGCTGATGATGCCTCACTCGTTCAGGCTTGGCGCAAGACTTTAGCCGCTAGCACGTCAGCGGTTTTTTTCACTCGAGATGACGTTCGAGCGGCACTCAAAGCGGGTGCCCTCGCGAAGACCATGCCTGTGACTGTGGTACCCGGGGCCGGTGTCGATCTCATGACATCGTGTGTCCTCCCGCTGCCAAACCTCGGCGAAGGATTGGTGTTCCTAGCCGACGCGAACGATTACGTTTCAGGCGCTGTGCAACACGCGGCGGCGGCTGTCACGGCCGCGTATCCCAAGGTGCGCATGGTGATGATCAAAGGCCCCATCGATATTAAGGCTTTTCGCACAGCGCTCGAACACTGCCATGTTTATGTTCAAGGACCACATAGCGAGTCCCTGCCTACGGGCATGCTTGAGGTCCTCGCAGCTGGCCGCGCCATCATTGCTGCCGACACGCCGGGCGGCCGCGACGCCGTCGATGAGTTTGTTAACGGTTGCCGCGTGCCGCCAAACTCGGCCGCCGCACTCGCTGACGCCATGAAGGTTTTCATCAACCAGCCAGACTTGATCGCAACCGCCGCCCGCGCCAGCCGCATGAAGGCCGAACGGTGGTTTGACCGCCGCGACGTCAATCAGGCGTGGCTGAAGACCCTGGCCCTGGCCACGTGAACTTGGCACAGGCGATGCACCGTGCTCCCATGGCCTCATGATCAGCATGCCCACTCACAGTGTAGCGCGCACGGCAAAGCCCCTTACAGCGTTGTGGCTGACGCTCACAGCCACTCTCGTTGCCGCAAGCATTGGGCTCCATTTCTTTTCGGCCAACTTTGCGCGCGACGTCGAATTAACTGAGCGCCCAGCGTTGTTTCTGACCGCATCCCTCGTGGCAGCTGGGATTTTATATCTTCTGGCTGTGCCGCTGATCACGCGTTCGCTAGCGTTGGATCGAGCTCCGCAAAAATCAATCCTCTGGATCATCCTTGCTGGCGGCCTTGCGATGCGCCTGGCCTTGATGTTCTCGACGCCTGCGCTCGAAGACGATTGGTATCGCTACCTTTGGGATGGCGGCGTGACGGCGCACGGGTTTAACCCCTATGAGGCCTCACCCGACGATGCCCAGGGTGAGCCCTACCACTATTCGCTCCAGCCGCTCGCCCAGCAGTCTGGCGTTGTCATCGAGCGCGTCAATCATTCCGAACTGACGACAGTTTATCCTCCTGTTGCACAAGCAGCGTTCGCGCTGGCGCATTTCATTTCACCGTGGAGCCTGACAGCCTGGCGCATCGTGTGTCTTGCCGCTGAGTGCGCCACGCTTCTCATATTGCTGGCCTTGCTCGGTCACATCGGACGTTCGCAAATATGGGTGGCGCTTTATTGGCTCAGCCCGCTTGCCGCCAAGGAGTTTATCAATTCAGCTCACATGGATGCCGTTGTGATGCCGTTCGTGCTGGGAGCAGCGCTGCTGTCCGTCAAGCAGCGCCATCTCAGCGCTGCGGCAGTGCTTGGGCTTGCGATCGGCGCGAAGTTCTGGCCGCTGTTGCTGGCTCCGCTGATCCTGCGGCCCTTGTTGAGCAACCCGAGCCGTCTCGCAGTGGCCGTCTGCATTCTCGCCGCGCTGACCCTTGCCGCGGCCGCGCCCATGCTGGCAGGCGCAACTGGCGACACCGCGGGCCTCACCGCCTACGCCACATACTGGCGCAACAATTCAGCGCACTATGGGCTGCTCGAAAAAGCGCTTTCATTTGTGATGAAACCTTTCGTGCTTGATACGCGTATCCCCGGACAGGCGGCGCGCGTTCTGCTTGCCGGTCTTGCGGGCGCGTTCGCTTTGTGGACTGCGCGAAAGCCGGTTACGGGCGCGCAAGACCTTCTCAAACGCCTCGGCCTCATGACGGCTGCGGTTGTGCTTCTAAGCCCGTCGCAGTTCCCCTGGTATGCGGCGTGGGTGCTGCCGTTTCTTGTATTCACACCGTGGAGCGGCCTGCTTTTGATGACGGCGCTGATACCAATCTACTACGCGGGCTTTTACTTCTCCGCCCGCGAGACCTACGCGACGTATCGCGAGGTGGTCGTATTTGCCATCTGGCTGCCGGTTTGGGCATTGCTCGCTTACGAGGCGTGGCGCATCAACGTCCAAAGCAAGCCGCCATTGATTGACGCGCACCGAGGCAACCCCAATGCGTAACGGCAAGCGCGTCGGCGTTGTCATCCCGGCCCGCGACGAAGAACGCGCCATCGAACGCGTGCTCGCCGATATTCCAGCTTGGGCCGATCACGTTGTGGTGGCGGATAACGGTTCACGCGATGCCACGGCAAAGGTGGCTGCTTCTGCGGGAGCACTCGTTGTGAGTGAGCCAACGCCGGGCTATGGCGGCGCGTGCCTTGCCGGCCTAGCTGCGCTTCCCGCCTGCGATATCATCGTGTTTCTCGATGGCGACTATTCGGATTTCCCCGAGGACATTTCCGATCTCGTTGATCCCATCATCGGGGGAGACTACGATCTCGTCATCGGCTCGCGCATGATGCGGCCCGAAGATGCGCGTGAACTCACGCCACAACAGCGCTACGGCAATACGCTGGCTGTCACGTTAATCCGCCTGATCTGGGGTCAGCGCTTCACCGACCTCGGGCCATTCCGCGCCATTTCCGCTTCGGCACTCAGTTCGCTGGCTATGGCGGACCGCGACTACGGCTGGACAGTTGAGATGCAAATCAAGGCGGCAATAAAAAATCTCCGATGCCTTGACGTCCCCGCTCGCTACCGCCAGCGCATCGGCGTGTCGAAAATATCGGGCACTGTGAAGGGGACCGTGTTGGCGGGCGCGAAGATTTTGAGCGTGATAGCAAGACACGCCTTGTCTTAGGCAGTTTGCGCTTCTCTGTATGCTCGCGGCTGGATGCCTAACCGGCTGAGCTCGGCATCGAGCGTGCCAGCCATCCACATTTCATACATGCGCAAGTCAGCCCGCAGTGACCAAAGCGGATGGTCAAAGGTGGCTGGTCTGTTGCGCTCGACGGCATAGTGACCTAGCCAAGCAGGCCCGTAGGACCCTGCCAATGCGAGTAACAGGTAGCTCTTTTTGCGTGACGCGAGCCAGCCTAATAAACTCAAGCCCGCGATGGACGTCCCTACAATATGCAGGGCCCTGGTCGTTGGATCGCTGTGTTCGCGCAGATAAAACGGCCAGAACTCATCAAACGTCTCAAACGGTAACATGGGATATCGTGCCTCAAGCACCACACAGGTCTGTAGTAACACGGAGATATCGCAAGAGTTCCCTTGAAGGCTTCACCATAGGCCCCATCGACTTGAGGTCACGGCCCCAGGCGCATGGTCAAAATTGAAGGGACCCCGCCCGTTAAGGGCAGGGCCTTCGTTCAAGGCAAGAGAGTGACTTTTATTGACAGCCGTTGTTGCGCTTGCACGAGTTGAAATACGCGGTTTGCTGGCTGGATGTCTCCCACTTCATGGCATCTCGCAGGCAAGCTGACCGGCACTTTTCTTCAGGCTTGGTATATCCACTTGGATCAGTCCAAGATTTGGAACGGCCATCCTTGTATACATGAGTAGTGCTGCAAAGCCGTTCTCCATTTTTGTAGCCGACCACCTCACACGCCGAAGCAGCTCCGCTTGCAAAGAGAAGCGCAGACGAGACAATTATTGCTTTGAAGATCATCGAAGGCTTCATCTTAAAATTCCTTGGTTCGGGTTGACGTGGCTACAATGCCCAAACCGAAAGGATTTGTTTGTTCCGCGGGTAACACGAAATCCGGCGAAACGAATGTGGCTGGAAAGCCAACGGGGTGGTCCGCTGTTTTTGCATTGAGTGTAAAATTCCAACATGCATACAAGCCTCGCCGCATTGCGGCGCATTGCGCAACAATTTTTTTGAGTCGATCAGGTCACGTTTTCTGCGGGCCTATACGAGGAAATAGGCAAGCAGAATAAGAATGATGGCGAACGCGGCTACGATCGCACGCACACTTCTCACGAAGCTGCCGTAGTCCTTCGCATGAGCCGCATAGTCATCTTGAGCAGAACCAGCCATAACAGCCTCCCTCAACTATCCATTGGACAGGATGCAATACCGCGCCGGGGTGAAATCCCGGCGTCGTGGGTAAATCGGATCGCGTCGATGAAATAGTGGATGGCCTAAATTGCGATCCGTTACCGCAATGAATACGCTCTGCGCTGCGTGCGGCAAGATAGGATCATCAATTGGCGCGAAAAAGTGAACACTTTTGCTTTGCGCGTCCCAACCGCCGTTCCGGGAGCCGGGCACGACGCGTGGTCAAGCCGCCGCACTTCGCGCAAGGCCGCCGGCTCTTTTTTGCCTGCGCCAACCGACACGCGTTCCGCGAGCCGGCCGGTTGGCGCGGGCAGTCTCTCCACCGCTCTTCGCGAGCGCCGGCCGGCTCCCGGAACGGGAGTCGGCGCGAGCAAGCAATAAAGTATCAGTTGGCCTGTAAGCCGGGTTCTGTTTGGAGACTTTCATCTCCGCGACGGCCATTCATCTGGGACGCCTATTGCTAAGCGCCTCGTGCAACCAACCCGAGTGAGAGGCCTGAAAACGGGCTCCATGCCGGGCGTTGCCACCCGCATGCGCTCACTCCTATTTGGTCTTGCTCCAGGTGGGGTTTGCCGTGCCGCGGCTGTTACCAGCACGCGCGGTGCGCTCTTACCGCCCCGTTTCACCCTTACCGCCCGCGGCTTGCGCCGTGGGAGGCGGTCTGTTTTCTGTGGCACTTTCCCTGGGGTCGCCCCCGGCGGCCGTTAGCCGCCACCTTCGTTTCCATGGAGCCCGGACTTTCCTCCACCTCACGACTTTACGGACCATAAAGCCCATCGCTCGGCAGCGGCCGCCCGGCCAACTGATAGGGCAGACATGGGGGCAGGCCACGCTGCGCGTCAAGCGGGTAATTGAAAAAGAGTACCTGGTTAGGTCATGCACCTGCCACTTCTGGCAACGCCTCTATCAATCGCCGCGCAGTCTCCAGCGTAGACCGGTCCAGCCGTTCGCTGATGAGAGCTGGCCGGAAATGCAATTGAAACGCCCGCACAACAAAGCGGGTCGCCTCATCGAACACGCCTGTGTCGCTGATGCCATAACCATATTTTGCAAAATGCCTCTGCGCCTCGGCGATATCTTCGTGCACATCGCCAGGACCAAAGCCGCTGTCGTGACTCTCAACCAGCGCTGGCGGCACCCAAAAGCCGACACCCTCGCGCGCCAGCCCTGGCCAATCGAACTTTTCACCCGGATCGATTTTGCGCGGTGGTGCAATGTCGGAATGGGCGAGAACACCTTGCGGCGCAATGCTGTGGCGCTGCATGACGTCCTGGCAAAGTGCGGTCACGGCGCGCATCTGAGCCTTTGGAAACTCCGGATAGCCGCCCGCGTGACCCGGGTTCTGAATTTCGATGCCGATCGACGCCGAATTGATATCCGTTTCGCCAAACCACGAAGATAACCCTGCGTGCCAGGCGCGCATCTCCTCGGCGACCATCTGGATGATGCGGCCATCGGTATCGACGACGTAGTGACACGACACTTTGCAATCGGGCCGCGACAGAACTTCGAGCGAACGGTCAACGGTCGGCAGACCCGTGTAATGCAAGACAAGCAGTGACGGTGTCAGCCCGCGCAGCCGCGGCTCGATGTTGGGTGAGGGAACGAGATCCGCCACCAGCGGACTGTCAGGCGCGCCGATCACGAAACAGGCATCCGGCTGGCGCGCTCTTTGAGGATAGCCTCATAGGCGGCATTGATAGTGGCAAGCTTCGATGTTGCAGCCTTGACAACGGCCGGCGGTGCACCAGCTGCGATCAGCTTATCCGGATGATACTCCTGTACGAGTTTGCGGAACTGTGTCTTCAATTCAGCATCGCTCGCCTCCGCGCGAATTCCAAGAATGCTATACGGGCTCGTAACATCGTGGACGAACAGAGCCCGGATGGCGCGAAACTCCAAATCGCTAAACCCGAACTCGTAGGCAACGGCTGCCAAAAATTTGTCTTCAGCTGGATGCAGTACGCCATCAGCACACGCCACATACAACAGGCATTCCAGAACGTCGCGCTTCATTCCGGTTTGATCCGCTAGCAGTGTGCCGATGCGCGCCGCGTAATGTTCGAACCCTGAAACGTCCTGGCGCGCCAGATCATATAGCCGCTGAATATCAGGCTCCTGTCCGGGCGGAATTTCCAGGAACTTTGCGAACGCCTGCGCCTCGGCTTTCACCGCAACACCATCAGCCATGGCCATCTTCGCCCCTAACGCAACAAACGCGCTGGTGAAGGCAACGCTATCGTGCGGCAGCCGGCGTGGCGCTGCGCCGAGGCCAAATTTCTGCAAGAGGCCAGACCAAAACCCAATCCCGCCGGAGCGCCGCTGGGCCATTAGGGCATCATCAAGTGTGTTCAAGGGCATAGGGACATTATATAGACGGTTTCCGGCCACTGAAGAAGGGCCGGAATGCGGCACGATGACCATCCGCAGGCTTCTAAACTTTACCTGATTTGAGCCCCATGACGACTGCGCCCGCACAACTTTGGCAGTTCTGGATCGATCGCGGCGGCACGTTCACGGATGTCGTGGCGCGCGCGCCCGATGGGGTTTTGCATACGCGCAAGGTGCTGTCCGTCAACGCAATCGCATATCCAGACTCGGTGCTTGAAAGCCTCCGTCAGATACTGGGCATAGGCACGGACGAGCCAATACCAACGCACCTGATCGGCAGCGTTAAGGTGGGCACCACGGTCGCAACCAACGCGCTGCTAGAGCGCAAGGGTGCATGCACAGCTCTGGTCATCACGAAGGGCTTTCGAGATCAGCTTCAGATCGGCACACAGGCGCGCCCCGATATTTTTGCGAAGCGCATCGTCAAGCCCAGCATGTTGTATGACTGCGTGGTCGAGGCCAACGAGCGTATACGCGCCGATGGCACAATCGAAAAGCCGCTCGACTGCGAAAGCTTGCTCGCTGGATTGCGGGAGGCGCGGGCGCGGGGGTGCACATCCGCCGCCATCGTCTTCATGCACGCCTATGCATTTCCAGAGCACGAGCGCCTCGCCGCAGACCTTGCTCTTGAGGCTGGCTTTGACCACGCCTCGATCAGTCATGACGTTTCACCGCTCATTCGTCTCGTCAGTCGCGGCGATACCACGGTGGCCGACGCCTATCTGTCGCCCGTGCTGCGCGGTTATGTCGATCAGGTTTCCGGTGCGTTGGCGGACGCGGCCACCGCGGCACCACGGCTCCAATTCATGGCGTCATCGGGCGGGCTGACGGCGGCCAGCACGTTCCGCGCACGCGACGCCATCTTGTCGGGGCCTGCTGGCGGCATCGTCGGCATGGCCGAAACAGCCAAGCTTGCCGGATTTGACCGCGTGCTCGGCTTCGATATGGGTGGCACCTCGACTGACGTCTCGCATTTTGCAGGCACGTACGAGCGCACGTTTGAAACCGAAGTGGCCGGTGTTCGCCTGTCCGTTCCTATGCTCAACATTCACACCGTGGCCGCAGGTGGCGGGTCGATCATCACATTCGAGCATGGACGCCTGCGCGTCGGTCCTGAAAGTGCCGGGTCAAATCCTGGGCCTCTTTGCTACGGGCGCGGCGGCCCGCTCACCATCACTGATGCCAACGTGGTGCTCGGCAAAATCCGGTCTGAGCACTTTCCATCGTTATTTGGGCCAGACGGCACCGGGCCCATCGATTGCGATAGTGCGCAAGCGGCATTCAAGGCCCTGGCTGAAACTATGGGCGGCGGCCGGTCGGCGCAAGACGTCGCCGATGGTGCCGTCCGCATTGCAATTGAGAACATGGCGCACGCGATCAAGCGCATCTCGGTCGCGCGCGGCTACGATGTGACAAAGTATGCATTGCAGTGTTTTGGTTCGGCAGGCGGGCAGCACGCATGCCTGATCGCAGATACCCTTGGCATTGAAACCGTGATGATCCATCCGCTGTCGGGATTGCTTTCAGCCTATGGCATGGGGCTTGCCAAGTTGCGCGCAAGCCGCGAGCAGTCCGTCGAACTTCCGCTCGATGAAGCGCTCGATACCGGACTTCTCTTTCTCGCCGAAGACCTCGGGAAGGTCGCATCGATGGAACTCGCCGGCCAGGGAGCGCGGCCTGAATTGATCACAACCACGGAGCGCGTGCATTTGCGCTACGAGGCGAGCGAGACGGCGTTTCCTGTTGAAATCGACTTACCAAATGAGATGAGAGACGCCTTCGAAATCCAGCATCGCCAGCGGTTCGGATTTATATCCCCGGAGAAGCATTTGGTTGTGGCGATTGTTGAGGTTGAAGCGGTGGAGTCGCCGCAGGTCCCGGCCGCTCCTCATCCATTTCCCGTTCGCGCTAACGAGCGCGACGGGCAGAGGGGACTTCAGCAGCGCTTTTTCTCTCGCGGAGCCTGGCACGAGGCAGCCTTGTTTCATCGCGAGGCGCTGCCGTCCGGCGAACGCATCAGTGGCCCGGCGCTCATCATCGAGCCACATCAAACAGTGGCCGTGGAAGACGGCTGGACGTTTGAGATTTCCGGAAGGGCTGATCTGATCTTGCGACGGGACAAGCCACACGCAAAGCTTACCCTGCTGACAACGGCCGATCCAATCCAACTTGAAATCTTCTCGAATGCCTTCATGGCGGTTGCAGTGGAAATGGGTGAAGCATTGCGCAACACAGCACAGTCGGTCAACATCAAAGAACGGCTCGATTTCAGTTGCGCGATCTTCGATGCGAACGGCGCGCTGGTTGCAAATGCTCCGCATGTGCCGGTGCACTTAGGCTCAATGGACGCCTCCGTAGGTGCTGTGATCGCAACCTATGGCACCGCGATGAAGCCAGGCGATGTTTATGTGCTCAATGCGCCGTATCATGGCGGCACGCATTTGCCCGACATTACCGTTGTAACGCCGGTCTTCTCAGAAAATGACAAAACGGTTCTCTTCTACGTCGCAAGCCGTGGCCACCACGCGGATATCGGCGGAATCACCCCCGGGTCGATGAGCCCGCGTGCAACGGCAATTGAGGAAGAGGGGGTTTACATTGAGGCTTGTCACCTTGTCCGTGAGGGGCGCCTTCTAGAGAAGGAGACCAGAGCTCTCCTCATGTCAGCGCGCTATCCAGCCCGCAGTCCTGATATGAATATTGCCGATCTCAAGGCGCAGGTCGCCGCCAACGCGCGCGGAGCCCGTGAACTGATCGGCTTGGTTCAGGAGCATGGAATTGACGTTGTCCACGCTTACATGGCGCACGTGCAAAGCTATGCGGAAAGTGCAATCCGCCGCTTGATTAAATTACTCCCGGAAGGGAAAGCCTGCATCACAACCGATCAGAGCAGCGCGATTGAAGTGGCGATCACGATTAATCGCGAAACCTTGACCGCTAAAATCGATTTCACCGGCACCAGCCCGCAGCAACCTTCAAGTTTTAATGCACCCGAACCTGTTACACGCGCCGCCGTGCTGTATTGCCTGCGTGTGATGCTCGGTGAAAATATTCCGTTGAATGCGGGGTGCCTGCGGCCCGTCGAGATCGTCATTCCCAAAGGCTCGATGTTGAGCCCCGCCTATCCTGCCGCTGTCGTGGCAGGCAACACAGAAGTCAGCCAGTGCGTGACCAACGCCATCTTCGCAGCTTTCGGTGTCATGGCCCCATCGCAAGGCACCATGAACAATCTGACGTTTGGCAATGCAAGCGTTCAATACTACGAGACAATCTGCTCGGGCTCGCCGGCAGGTGACGGCTTTGACGGCACAGCCGGCGTACATGTCCACATGACCAACACGCGGCTGACAGACCCGGAGATTCTTGAAAAGCGCTTTCCGGTTGTCCTGGAAGAATTCGCCATCCGGCCTGGCTCCGGCGGAAAAGGCAAGTTCAACAGCGGCGATGGCACTCGCCGTACGATACGCTTTTTGGAACCTCTGCATGTTTCCATGCTGTCCGGCTTTCGCCGCATTTGCCCGCCTGGCCTCAACGGAGGGCTGCCAGGCGAATTGGGCCACAACACCATCCGCCGTGCGGATGGCAGCCAAGACGACCTCGGGGGGTGCGGCGAGGCAGACGTTGCACCCGGCGATTCCCTGACTATCCAAACGCCCACCGGAGGCGGCTTTGGTCAAGCATAGTGTTTTGCTTTGGCTGAGGGGTGAGGTATCATCCTGCGCAACGACTCGGGCCCTTCCCACAGGGGAGACATTTTGCCAAACCGACCAACGATAGCTGCCGCGGTCTGGCTAAGCTTTTTAGCACCCTTAGTGCTGTCAACGGCCGCTGGCGCTATCGATGAAGAGATGGCACCGGTCGCGCCGGAAGCGGACACGACGATCCGCCAGATCACTCAAGCGCTGCACAAGGCTGCTCCCGGCGAGCGGCTCGATTATTCGAACCACGATCTCACGTACTTGGATTTTTCGGGCATCGATTTCAAGGCGGCGATCTTCAAGGGCTCTGATCTGTATGGAGCCGATTTCACCGGAGCCAACTTAAAGGGCAGCGACCTATCTGGAACGAGGCTTGACCGATCGGTTCTCATTCGCGCCGATCTTTCAGGGGCCGACTTAAGCGGGGCTACGATCCTGCGGCCGACCGTTTTTACCGATCTCTCAAACAACGGCGCGGATGGACCGAAGTTTTCCGGAGCCAACCTGAAAAACATTCGTGTATCGCTGTATCTGGCCGGTACCGATTTTCGAGGCGCCGAAATGACGGGGGCCAATTTCAGTCCGCTCGAATTCAAGCCCGGACAAGGCACGATGGTCACGCCCATGAACAACTTCTGCCGAAGTTGCGACTTCAGCGGCGCCACCATGAAGAACGTCAATTTTTTCCGCCTCGACATGATGTTCTCGCGGTTGACTGGAGCCGACCTGACGGGGGCCAACCTGCGCGAAGCCGACCTATCCCGAGCCGATCTATCTGGGGCCAATCTCGAAGGCGCCGATCTCACAGACGCCGACCTCGATGGCGCCATCCTCTCGGGTGTCAAAGGACTCGATACCGTCAAGGGCCTCAACACTGCGAAAAACTACCACAAGGCGATACATACGCCGCCGTAGGCATTGTTTTAGGTTGTCTATCCTGCGCAGGGAACCGGCAATCTCAACCTTGCCCTCATTCCCTATTGCCCGTTGAGGGTTATTGTCTGCTATGCCTCCGGGATTCCATTGAGTTTGGTCTGACCCTGCATGGCCCCGGCTTCGTCTTCAACTGCCTCAACCAAAGCCGCTTCGCACACTGTGCGCCCCGAGTGGCAGCGTGCGAAGCGGATTGTTGTGAAAATCGGATCGGCACTCCTTACTGATCGCGCCACGGGCACGCTCAAAGCAGCGTGGCTGAATTCACTGATGGACGATGTGGCTGCTCTCGCCAAAGCCGGCAAGGATGTGGTGCTCGTGTCATCGGGATCGATTGCGCTCGGCCGCCACAAACTCGGTCTGCCCAAGGGTGCCCTGGCCCTTGAGCAAAGCCAGGCGGCGGCAGCTGTTGGACAGATTTCCCTTGCACATGCCTATCAAGAAATGGCGAGCGCACGCGGACTGACGGCCGCACAAATTCTGCTGACCCTGGGTGATACCGAAGAACGCCGCCGTTATCTCAATGCGCGCAACACCATTGAAACGCTGCTTGCGTTGAAGTCCATTCCGGTCGTCAACGAGAACGATACGGTGGCCACTGCTGAGATCCGCTATGGCGACAACGATCGCCTGTCAGCGCGCGTCGCCTCTATGGTGTCGGCCGACACGCTCGTTCTCTTGTCTGACATCGATGGGCTTTACACGGCTCCGCCCCAGTCCGACGCAAATGCGCAGCACATTCCCATTGTTAGGGAAATTACGCCGGAGATCGAGGCCATGGCGGGAGACGCTGGCACCGAGCTGTCCAAGGGCGGCATGAAAACCAAAGTTGAGGCCGGCAAGATCGCATTGGGCGCTGGTACGAACATGGTGATCACAACCGGCAAAGTGCAAAATCCGCTGCGTGCGATTGCCGAGGGTGCCAAGGTCACTTGGTTCCTGGCGAACTCCGATCCTGTAACCGCAAAGAAGCGCTGGATTGCCGGGCAGCTTGAACCGGCCGGGTATATCGTGATCGATGCTGGTGCCGAGAAGGCGCTTCTGTCAGGTAAGAGTTTATTGCCTGCCGGCGTTACGGCGGTTGCAGGTGATTTCGATCGCGGCGACGCCGTGATCATTCGTGCCAGTGACGGCCGCGAATTGGGGCGCGGGTTGATCGCTTATGGTCTTGCCGACAGTCAACTCATTATCGGCAAGCGCTCCAGCGAAATCGCCCGTATCTTGGGTTACGACGGCCGCGACACTCTGGTGCATCGCGATGACATGGCCTTGAGCCGCAAGTAATGCAGTCCAACGGCTTCAGCATGTCAGGAGACACCCCATGATGTCGCGGTTCGAAGTCGGGCGGATTGCCGGCATCCCGGTCTTTCTCGATATGATGTTCGTGCTGATCCTGATCCTGTTCAGCTCCAGCTATTTTACCAGCGGCGACAGCCAAGTCATGTCGGCTGGCATCGTGGTGCTGATTGGGCTGATGCTGTCGATTTTGCTGCACGAATTGGGGCACGCTTTCGCCGGGCGATTGTTCAATGCGCATGTCAGCCACATCGAACTCACGGGCATCGGCGGTCTCGCGCATTTCGAGCGCTCGCTGCCGCCGTCTGTGTTCGCGCGGACGTTCATTTTCTTGGCCGGGCCAGCCGTCAATTTGGGTCTGTGGCACGGACTTGAATGGGCGTCAGGTTGGGCAGACCAAGCCGGCAAACCGATGCTGGAGCTTGCCCTCATTCAGCTTGCTGGCGCGAATTGCTACTTATTGATTTTCAACCTGCTGCCGGCCTACCCGCTCGATGGCGGTCAGACGTTGGACGCGTGGCTTGGCAAGCCCTTAGGCTCTCTCAATGCAGTGCGGGTGGTCGCTTCGCTCGGGATTGCCATTGCCGTACTGCTTGGCCTCAGCGCCTTGCCGAGCGTCAACTTATGGCGGATCTTGCTGGCGCTGTTTCTGTTCCAAGCCAACTGGGAAGCTCTACAAAGTTCTGGCGGCTGGGGCCGGCGGAAGTAAACGCGCGCACGACCGGCGCGCCGGAGGCGTTTCAGTGCGCGCCAAGAACAGACACAAACAAAAACGCGGCAGCCTCCAGGCCACCGCGTTTTCAAATTCCGTTTCCGGAAACCAGCCCGATTAGATCAGGTCGATTTCTGCGGGGAGGTACGACGTGACTTCGAGGCCAACTTCGGTTTCGCGTACTGCGGGCTTTGTCCAGGTCTTCATGATGTTTTCCTCCGTTAAGGCCACCAGAAAGAGTTTCCGAGTGGCGATGCAATCTAGATACGCTTGAACCTCGATAACTACAAATCGCATTGTCGTGATAATTCGATCAGAGTTTGTGATGGGAAGATCAGCTAAAACTCGAGTCTCGGGCCAATTTGCTCTTTCGATCCCCCGGACCTCGTTTTCACTGGAGTTTCAAGGATGCCCTCTGCCACGCCGCCTGCCAAAATCCCCGCCGTGATTGGCTTTTCGGATGATTTGCCCAAACCTGAACGCTATCTGCCGCCCGCTGACCGGATGATCAGTGGCAACCCGGCTCAGACGCTTCACAACCTGTTCGCCAGCGCAGACGGGCGATTCAACAGCGGCATCTGGGAATGCGAACCGGGCAAGTGGCGCGTTGTGTTTTCTGAAAGTGAGTTCTGCCATCTGCTCGAAGGCGTGATCGTGGTGCACGGCGATGACGGTTCTGATCGCACCTTCCGCGCCGGCGATGGCTTCGTTTCACCCGCAGGCTTCACAGGCACCTGGGAAGTGACCGAGCGCGCGAAGAAGTATTATGCGATTTATGAGTGAGGGAGGATCAGTGGGTCGATGACCGGAGACAAGGTTGGGTTAGCGGCGTGGGTCGCGGATTAGAAAACAAGACGGTTGCTACCACTGAAGAGCGCCCCTCAATGCGCCTCATCCCAATTCGCTGCCGCCTTGGCGTCCACATGAATCGGAACGGATAACTTCACGGCGGGCTCAGCCGCCCCCTCCATGATACCGCGCGCAAGTTTGATGAGGTGTGCCGCTTCAGATGTTTTCACTTCGAAAATGAGTTCGTCGTGCACCTGAAGCAGCATCCGCGCCGACGCAATCTGCGCCGCCTTCAACGCGCCCGGCATCAAGATCATGGCGCGGCGGATGATGTCGGCGGCCGATCCCTGAATCGGCGCATTGATGGCCGCGCGCTCTAAGAAACCGCGCATCGAGGGGTTCTTGGTGTTGATTTCCGGATAGTGAATGCGCCGCCCGAAGATCGTCTCAACGTATCCTTGGTCGTGTGCGGCTTTCTTCGTCGTATCGATGTAGTCACGAATGCCAGGGAAACGCTGGAAATAGGTCTTGATGTAGTTGCCGGCGTCCTCGCGCGAAATGCCGAGCTGGTTGGCGAGCCCGAACGCCGAGATGCCGTAGATAATACCGAAGTTGATCGCCTTGGCGCGACGGCGGATGTCGCTCGTCATCTCACCTAGTGGCACGCCGAACATTTCCGATGCCGTCATGGCATGAATATCGAGGCCTTCAGCGAAAGCCTTTTTCAATTGCGGAATGTCGGCCATGTGCGCAAGTACACGCAGTTCGATCTGTGAATAGTCGGCCGATACCAGTGTCAGTCCCGGCTCCGCAATGAAAGCGGTGCGGATTTCGCGGCCTTCCTTGGTGCGCACGGGAATGTTCTGCAGGTTTGGATCCGACGAGGCAAGCCGCCCTGTCGTGGTCGCCGCCATGGCATAACTGGTGTGGATGCGGCCCGTCGTTGTGTTGATGAAGTTTGGCAGCGCATCTGTGTAGGTCGAACGCAACTTCGTCAGCTGCCGCCACTCAAGCATGGTGTTGATCAAACGGCGTGCGTCGTCGGGCAGATCTTCATTTCCTGCAAGATCATCGAGCAGCCCGGCGCGCGTTTCCCATTGGCCGGTTTTGGTTTTCTTGCCGCCCGGAAGCTTGAGCGTGTCGAACAGAAACTCACCCAGCTGCTTGGGCGAAGCGAGATTGAACTTCTGGCCGGCGAGCTGATAGACTTCGTTTTCGAGTTGCGCCGCGCGCTGTGCAAACGTGCCGGACAAGCGCGCGAGAATGCCCTTGTCAACCTTGATCCCGGCATTTTCCATTTCAACGATGACCGGCACCAACGGCCGCTCAAGCGTCTCGTAGACCGTTGTCATGCGCTCGGCTGCGAGGCGTGGCTTGAGCTTCAGCCAGAGCCGCAGCGTCACATCAGCGTCCTCGGCGGCATATGCGGTGGCCTTGTCGATTGGCACGCCTGCAAATGTCTTCTCAGACTTTTTCGCACCTGCCGCGTGCTCAATAATTTGATCAAAGGAAATACACGTATGCCCCAGGTGGCGGAGCGCAAGATCATCCATTCCATGGCCACCGCGCCCGCCATCCAACACGTACGACAGCAACATGGTGTCGTCGAGTGGAGCAATCCCCACTCCATGCTGTGCCAACACAAGCGCATCAAACTTTAGGTTCTGGCCGATTTTCAGAATGTTCGGATCTTCGAGCAGCGGCTGCAAAACGTCCAACGCTGCACGCAGCGGCACTTGGCCAGGCAGCAGGCCGCCACCTCCACCGAACAAATCGCCGCCTCCCATTGCGTGCCCGACAGGAACATAACAGGCCTTGCCCGGTTCTGTTGCGAGAGAAAACCCGACGAGCCCGGCTTGCATAGCATCAAGTCCGGTGGTTTCCGTATCGAAGGCAACGCGCCCGGCGTCGCGTGCGGCGGCAATCCATGTCTCAAGGCGATCCAGAGTTGCGACCGTTTCATACTTGGTGCGATCAAACGGAACATTGGCCAATGCCGCTGCTTGAAACGCGACGGCGGCTGATGGCTTGCCAGTACCGCCTACTGTTCCGGCCATGGTTCCGGGAACGCGAACCTGGTCGCTTTTCGCGGGAATAGAACTTGCGGTGCCTGGACTTGAAACCGGGTCATGTCCACGGACTATTTCAGGAACCTCTGTCCCAAGCGACGCTGCAATGCGCTTCGTGAGCGTCGTGAACTCCATGCGCTGCAAGAACGCGAGCAGTGCCGCCGGAATCGGATCATGCACGCCGAATGCGTCCACGGGCACCACACCAGGAACGTCCTCTTTCAAGCGCACGAGAGCACGCGAGATACGCGCCTGATCGGCAAACTCGATCAATTTCTCGCGCCGCTTGGGCTGCTTGATCTCGCCGGCGCGAGCCAGAAGAGCGTCCAAATCGCCATATTCGTTGATCAGCTCGGCCGCGGTCTTGATGCCAATCCCGGGGACGCCTGGAACATTGTCCACGCTGTCGCCAGCAAGCGATTGCACGTCGATAACCTTCTCGGGCGGCACACCGAATTTTTCAAAAACTTCGTCGCGACCAATGCGCTTGTTCTTCATGCCGTCAAACATAACTACGCCAGGACGGACGAGTTGCATCAGGTCCTTGTCGGAGGAGATGATCGTGACGTTGCCGCCCTGTGCCACTACATCCCGGGCGTAGGTGGCGATCAAGTCGTCGGCTTCATAGCCATCAAGCTCAATTGACGCCACGTTGAACGCTGCAACCGCATCGCGGATCAGCGGGAACTGCGGGATGAGTTCTTCAGGGGCGGGCGGGCGGTTGGCCTTGTACTTGTCATAGATCTTGTTGCGGAACGTCTCCCGGCCCGCATCAAAAATGACCGCGACATGCGTTGGCGCCTCCGACGCCTTGCTCTCGCGCAACAGCTTCCACAGCATATTGCAAAAACCACTGACGGCCCCGACGGGCAAGCCATCCGAAGGCCGGGTTAGTGGCGGCAGCGCGTGGAACGCCCGGAATATATAGCCAGACCCATCGATCAAATAGGCATGGCTGCCTTTGACGATGGGCGTGGCTTCGCCATCAGGAACGGTTGAGGTGCGCCCGGATTTTTCCGGGTCTTGTGGAGTGGTATCGGTCATAGGGCCGACTATAGGCGGTCTTTTTGGCCGGGTCAGTAGTCTAGCTTAAACGGCAAGAGGCGGCCGGGTGCAACGGCCGCCACGCTATGATCTAACGCGCTTCAAGCCGCTTCAGCCAGTTCTGCCACTGTAATCTCCTTCAGCCCGGCATTGAGGTCGTGGCGCTGTTTCGAAGTCAAGTTCCAGACCAGTGCCGAATCCACTCTTTGGGCGACGGGCGTGGCGCGCTCAAGTTCTTTGCGCCCCGCTTCAGTCAGCCGGATGGCATACATGCGTGCGTCCCGGCGCGAGCGGCGGCGGCTGAGCCACCCGCGTGTGACAAGGCGCTTGACGATGTCGGCCATTGTTGACCGGTCGATGCCGGTCTTCTCGCAGATCAAGTTCTGGCTGAGGTTTTCCTGCCCTTCGACAATCGACAACACAATAAACTGCCGGATCGTCAGCGTATGATTTTGCAGGGCCTTGGAAAACATCTCTTCGGCCCGCTGACCGGCCCGGTGCAGCAGGTGGATTGTGCTATTCGTGACGTTGAAAGCATTAGTATTGGCCACGATGAAACTCCTTTTTCCCTTTATGTGCTCTTCTGGGACCGCTCACACAGCGCTGAGATGCGACGCTCCTCAGCACCCGCATGGTTGTGCAGCTTAATATATTGAGCAAAGCGTTTCGGCTTGACCTTTAGCGACCGGAATTTGACTGTTGGCGCACGTACTAATGTTTTATAGAACTTGCATAACTGTTTCTCCGCTTCATATGCATTTACGGTCAGCAGAGCCGCCAAACATGGGCACACGGTCATGCAACCTGAATGGCCCGTCATCAACGTAACGGTTTTTGAAGGCTTCGAAGCGTTTCTACTCCGGCAGGGCGTTGAACTCGGCCAGTTGCTGGAGCCGGCCGGCATTGATGCGCAAGCTTTCACCGATCTGAACACTGATTTACCGCTGCAGCAGGTTTCTGCATTGTTTGAACTGGCGGCTCAGGCAGCGCGCGACCCGTGCCTGGGACTTCACTGGGCCGAAACGCTTGAACCGGGTGCAACAGGCGTTTTGGGCTATTCCATCCTGAATGCAGCGACGTTGCGCAACGGCATGGAAGCCGCCGCCCGTTACTTAGGACTGGTGGTCCATCCGGCTCGTGTCAGTTTCGACGAAACGGCCGACGGCGGCGTGTTGAGTTGGCAGTTGGGTACGCTCACGACAACATCAACTGCGCAGTATGTGACGTTTTCTGTTGCGGCCACAGTGTTGCGGCTTCGAGCCGTCGCTGGACCGGCTTGGCAACCGCAATTGGTTGAACTTACACACCGTGAACTGCCTTGCTCCGACAGCCTGCGCCGCATTTTCGGAACCCAAATCCAATTCAACGCACCCATAAACGCCATCCATGCAGACAGCGAAAGCCTTGACCTGAAAACCGCGAGCGGTGATACGCGCTTGTTTAACCTCATCGAACAGCTTGGCGGGCTGCTGTTGTCGCGGCG
>JANNXL010000437.1:0-2757 GCA_031409575.1 Hyphomicrobium sp. | reverse complement strand
ATTATTCGCCATTGCCAATTCACCGGCGTTGTTCTTCAGCGGCGATGCTAAGGGTGACACCGCAGTCAATTTCGAGAACATCCTCGGTGGCTCGGGCGGCGATGCCTTGCGGGGCGATGCCGGCGATAACCGGATCGATGGCGGCGGCGGAGCCGACCTGATCTATGTGTCCGGAGGATCGGACATTCTAATCGGCGGCGCTGATTTCGACTTTATACATTTTTTCTATGCGCCTGCGGCGATCACAGTCAGCCTGGCGCAACCGGCACCGCAGAATACGTCCGGCTTTGGAACGGTAACGCTTTCAGGTTTTGAAGGGTTATGGGGAAGTTTACACAACGATACCCTGACAGGCAGCGCGAGCACAGATGACATTCGAGGCTCGGCCGGCAACGACGTGATTGAGGGCGGCGGTGGCGATGACCTCCTTATCGGCGATGAAATCAACAACGGCAGCCTCGGTATTGATACGGCCAGCTATGCCAACTCAAGCGCCGGAGTGACGGTCGATCTCAGCGCGGGCACCGGACTTGGCGGTGATGCGCAAAACGATGTTCTCGTCGGCTTTGAAAACCTCATCGGTTCCAATTCGGCGGACACGCTTTCCGGCGATGACGGAGCCAACACTCTGACGGGTGGCGGTGGCGCTGATACGTTGACAGGCGGCGGGGGTGATGACGTTTTTTTCTATGCGTCGTTTGCCCACGCAGGCGATCACTTAACGGATTTCACCAGCGGGTCCGACCTGATCGGGCTCGACCTTCCAGTCGGCGATCCGGTCAATTTTGTGGCCGGCAGCGCGCCCCTCGCTGGAGGAGGCACAAGCTGGTTCCTCTTCGATGCCGACGACGACAAGCTTTATTACACGGCCGATGGCAGCGGCCAGGACGTCGTACTGTTCCTGACCCTTGACGGGGCGCCGGCACTTACTGGCACAGATTTTTTCGTCGTCTGACAAGACCAAGCAGTGTCTTTTCGCAGGGGCGCCATGAAACATTGCGCAAAACTTTCAAAGAAGTACGCACCTTGCTTGCCACGAACAGCTGACATTGCTCCCGCCCCACTTGGTCATTCTCCCAAGCTAGGCTAGTTTCCGGGGAGCTAAGGTTTGGCGGCGTCAGGCTCCCTGCGGTGAACGGCAGATGAACCGGCCGTTGGCTCGCAGTTCAAGATGACCGTGGCAAAAATCGCCCGTGTCATTTTCCTGCCAACCTGAGCGAGCCATACCTATGCTGTCAGCGACCCTGAGCACTGAGGAGAGATCTATGTCGAATTCACCCGCCGCCGATGAAGGCATCCACCTGGGGCCGCTCCAGCGTTACGTGCCGGCGATGAAAACCGCGGCGCTCGTTGCGACTATTCTTGGCGCCATCCCGACGGCGATCACGGCATACAACGCGTGGTCTTTCGGTGTGCCGTTCCGGCAGGTGCCGCATCGCTTGGCGCAGTACGACCTGTGGGTGAAGAACCTCGATTGCAAAATCGACTACAAGGCGTTGAACACAGCGCAAGGCACAAAGGTTGACGTCGGTGCGTGCTCGCGGTCTGGGGACATTGCGATCAAGATCTCATCGGCGGATGGAAAGACCACCTATGAGTGGATCGCGTATAACGAATTGCAGAAGCCCGGCGAGCCAGCGTCGTCGCTGGGACTGCTTGGCATGCTCGTTGGCACAGCCAACGCCGAAGAAGCGCCCGCTAAAAATGTGCGGGTCGCGGAGTCTGGGATGCAGGTGGTGTGCCAGGCGCTTGACGGCAAACGCATCGTGCGCATCGTGAGTGAGGGTGGCAAATGCTACCGCGAAGTTGTCTCGCCGCTCGCTGGTACGGTAGAAAAGCGCGAAGACGTGCCGTGCAATACGCAGTGCCCTGGCGCGGGTTGATCTGCATTTTTTCCGGGTTGAATTGAAAAAGCCGCGGCTCAGAGTGTTCTGAGCCGCGGTTTTTTTCTTAAAAGCCGTGTCGCGTTTCAGCCAGCGGCCGCAAGATCAAATCTTTTTCAGACAGTAGCGGCGTCAGCCCCTCCAGCTGCCAGTCGATGCCGAGTGCTGCATCGTTCCAGACGATCCCGCCTTCCGATGCTGGTGCGTAGCCGTGCGTCACCCGGTAAATCACCTCGGTGTTGGGTTCGAGCGTCACATAGCCATGAGCAAAGCCGGGCGGGACCCAGATCTGTTTCATGTTGGCTGCGGTCAGAATAACACTCACGTGCTGGCCATATGTCGGAGTGCCGCTGCGAATATCGACTGCCACGTCGAGAATTGAGCCGCTGATCGTACGCACAAGCTTGCCCTGTGCGTGGGGCGGGTTCTGGAAGTGGAGCCCGCGCACCGTGCCGGCCTTGATGGATGCCGCATGATTGTCCTGAACGAAAAGCTCTGCAATGCCGGCACGAGCGAAGGCCGCCTCGCTCCACGTTTCTAAAAAGTACCCGCGGGCGTCTGCAAAAACGCGCGGCGTGATGACTTTGACGTCCGGGATCGGCAAGGCTTCAACGAGCATGGCGGGCTTAACGCTTGGGTTCGACGGGCCGGAACCCAATCACTTGCGCATTCGGTGACGTGCCCGGTGATGAAGCGGGTGGCGTTGAGAGGGGCGACTTGGCGGCGCCGGGCTCCGGTGGTGCCGAAGGCGGCGCATCTGCCGGCTGTGTGGTGCCATACTCTGCCTCAAGCTGCCGGTAGCGCCTCACACTCCAGGGTATTGTGGCGAGATAGGTGAGTGTCGCTAAGCACAATGTTTCATAGGGATAGGTGA
>JANNXL010000436.1:0-2264 GCA_031409575.1 Hyphomicrobium sp. | reverse complement strand
ATTCCGTACCGATAGGAAGATTCCCACGTGTTACTCACCCGTCTGCCACTCCCCTTGCGGAGCGTTCGACTTGCATGTGTTAAGCCTGCCGCCAGCGTTCGTTCTGAGCCAGGATCAAACTCTCAAATTGAAAGTTTTGATTTTCTGGACACTTGGACTGGAATCGTCCAAGGAATTTCTACGTTTAACGGGTACCTTTCACATCAACGCGCCACCGGAAACAGGTTGCCCCATCTCAAGGATGCGTTGGTGATGGTATTATGAAACGCAGTTTCGCCAGAGTCTCATTAAACCACACCTCATTGCTGAGATGGGTTCAAAGCCAGGACTCCGCCGCCTGCGTTTCCCTTCCTTCAAATTCAATTTTCAAAGAGCAACCACAGACAGCAACGCGAGCCAGCCTGTTAAGACCGGCTTTCGAGACAACGTTTGTTCGTCCAGGCGGACCCGGAGCGAACCGTGATCGTTATCGAGAGAGCGATGCCCGTCGTGGGCGGCGAAGCAGCGTGTGCCCCGCGACAAGTTCGGAATAAATAGCATAGGCCCGAACTTGTCAACGCCATTCTGCTCGGCGGTTCAAAATTCTGATAACCATGTTGATTAGTGATACAGAACGGCCACTTAGCCGTTATTAATGGGTCACAAATTTAGCGGAAAACTTGTAGCCTGGACTACTGCAGCGCACTTGCCGCAGGCGGCTGGCTTACCTGTACCCGTTTTCACGCTCCCAACCACATCCGTGGTATGCCCGGATTTAGCCAGGATTAAAGCCGAGTATCGTCAATAAGTCGGGCGCAAGCATTGACTGCTATGGCCGGTGGCGAGACAGTCCGGCAAGTGTCGCACGGGTCTATCACGCCTTCTGAACGCCTTACGGGCCACCACGCAGGGATTGGCGGGTGGGTCGGGTTTGGCAAGCTATCCCGTGTTTCACAGGGGAAACGAACGCCGAAATGTCGAAGTACGCCCTCCAGCGACGCAGCAAAGCTCCGGCGCGCTTCCGGCTGCACGTTGGCCAGGCGGGCACCAGACCCGAAGACCTTTCCCGGCTTTATCGCGGAGCGCGAAGCGGACGTGCCCTCAAAGACATCTACGCCAGTGACCACGGAGAGCAGAGCGCCGGGGGCCAGTTCCGCTGGCTGCTGAGCACCTGCCTTGCCGGTGCGGTAGGAGCGCTGGCCATCATTGTGGTCGTCTATGGCTCGGCTGACCCCAAGGACAGCAGCGGCGGCATCCTGCCGGCCTTGAAACGGATGAGTCAGGATACTGCCCAACAGTCGGTCGAGTCGATGCTGCATCGGGATGCCGGGCTCAAGTGGGCTGTGCCGCGCACGGACCGGCTGCTGGTGACCACCGGGGCCACATCGACCCGTTACACTATCCACGAAACACTCAAGCAAAAGCGCAGCGGCCGCGAATATATTTACGCCAAGCCCTACATGCGCATCGTGCTTCGTCTCGCGCCAGTGCCACCCGGTTATGAGGATGTGATCCCGCCGTTCAATCCCTTCAAGCTCTATGGAAACAGTCAGCCTATCGGCACGCGCGAGCCCGGCCAAAGCGCCGAACAGTCTTCGGACGTCAGCGTTCGCGTTGTAGAACTTCTGGGTGGTATATTGCCGGGGGAAGACGGCCAAGAACTTGAATCGGACGAAGTCGCCGAACTGGTTGAAAAAAGCAAAGACGCCGAAGCCATACCAGCGCCTGCAGCCGACCCCATCGAAGCACCGCCTGCGGCCGGCGCGATTGTCTTTGGAAGCTCTGCTCCCGCAGCCCCTGTTGACCAGCCCTACACGACAGTACTAAGCAAAACCGATGCCGGTGCCGACGACATCACCGAGGATCTGGACGGCCTCAAGCGAGTCGTAACAACGGCTAGCGAAGGCGACACTCTCACTAAAATTCTGCAAAGCGCCGGCGCTACACCGGTTCTCGCCGCTGCCATGATTGATGCAGCCAAGACCATCTATCCCGAAGGCTCGCTTGTTGCCGGACATGAAGTGCATATCGTGCTGGTGCCGTCACTCGCCGATCAAAACAAACTGGAGCCCGAACGCTTCAGCGTTTTCGATGAAGGTCACGCCCACAAAGTAACTGTCGCACGAAGCTCTGCCGGTGATTTCGTTGCCAGCGCAGACGCGATTGATGATGAAGCGGTGTTACGCGCGGCGGTCGGCCAAGGCGACGGGCAACGGCGCACAAGCCTCTATTCGAGCGTCTATGCAGCAGCGCTCATGCAGCAGATTCCACCCGATACAATTCTG